>NZ_JBHILQ010000157.1:0-587 GCF_042193395.1 Bartonella sp. TT29SHDZB | reverse complement strand
TTTCAGAGCAAGATTTTAACAGTTTTGATTTGGATCTGAGGGGCAAAGAAGGCGACAAATCGAAGCAAAAGGATAAGTTTCGTCAACAATCAACAGAAGTTACTACAAACAAAACCACGATAGAAACAGAGGGCGACCTCTCCATGCATGCCAAAGATGGGCATCTCACGCTTGATGCCATAGGGGCAAAAAGTGGTGGTCAGACGCATTTGGCATCAGATACGGGAAAAATCAAGTTTCTGACCAACAAGGATCAAGATTTTAAGGATGTTTATCAGCGTAATGAAAACCTTGTGTGGTGGAGTGAGAGCGATAAAGGTTACCTTAAGGAGACCATCGAACATGTCACCATAGATGCTAAGGGTGGCATAAAGCTTGATGCGGGTGATGGCTTCGTTGTTGAGTATCAGGAAACCGGTGATTTAGACAAATCTCTTGAGCAGTTATCTCGCTCCCCAGGCATGGCATGGATTAAGCAACTGCGTGATGATCCAGAATTATCCAAGCAAGTTGATTGGCAAGCAGTTAAGGCTGAATTTAAAGACTGGGATTATAAAGCCCAAGGGCTGACAGAAGCCGGTGCGGCT
>NZ_JBHILQ010000156.1:0-589 GCF_042193395.1 Bartonella sp. TT29SHDZB | reverse complement strand
TACATGAACTGAAGGAAATATAACAGATCGAACAGTAGCAAATGATCAGCACGCTGCCACACCACTGCACCTACTACCTGCCACAAACTGGGAAGAATAAAGAGAGGATGAGTAACCACAGTTACACAGTGAGGGAAGGTTAGCACAACTCCATGAGAATATACCAACACCCAAAAACATAAATCACCAAATAATACTCTCTTTAAAAAAAATCAATCAATGATTTGAAACCGGTTTTAAAATCCGAACTCGTGCATACTATGCAATAACTCAAATAAAACCGAGCTTTAAAAGTTGATAGATCGATAAACATCGACACAAAATAGAGCCTTCAACATGAAGAAATATCACAATAAAAAAATGCTTTGGCTCTTAGCAAGACAAAGGCACTTTAAATTATAAATACCGCATAAGAAATGCAAGCTCTTTCCATAAAATGCAAAATGCAAGTCCTTTGAAATCATCAAGAAAATCCACTCAATTCTGGAATCCAATATTCACACATTATTTACGATAGTTTCACATGTCAAAATGCTTAGAAATGAATAAATCAACATATCACAATAATCGATAATATCCAAAGTGGCCT
>NZ_JBHILQ010000155.1:0-593 GCF_042193395.1 Bartonella sp. TT29SHDZB | reverse complement strand
CTTGTAACTTTGATTGTAAACCTTTTATCGGCTTGTGCATTAGCACCAAAGCTAAAACAGCCAAATGATAGGAACCGAGTGCCTATTAATAAAACAATCCCTGCCGAAATCAAGCGAGGAGACAGATGAAAAAGCGATTTATTATAACAGGAATGATTACCCTTTTGGGAATGATAAATTTGGCACATGCAGATATTTTTGACAGAACTCATATAAATCCAGGTAGGAGTTTCCGTAAGCTCCGTATACGAGATATGAGAACTCCATCGCAATCACCTACTACACCGTCATCACCTACTACACCGTCATCACCTACTACACCGCCATCACCTACTACACCGCCATCACCTACTACACCGCCATCACCTACTACACCGCCATCACCTACTACACCACCATCACCTACTACACCGTCATCAACTGCTACACCGTCATCAACTGCTGCATCAGCAGAATATCTGGAGCTTATTAATCTATTAAAAAAAGGAGAAATTATTGAGCTCTTAACAAAACAGCTTGCGTTGAAAAAAGAACAACTTTCGCAAACAGAAACAACCTATCAAGCTATAACAAATAGTCAGAAAACTGGATCT
>NZ_JBHILQ010000154.1:0-594 GCF_042193395.1 Bartonella sp. TT29SHDZB | reverse complement strand
CATCGTTTTAGTCCTCATTGTCGAATCTTCTGCAAATTAACTCGAGTTAGACTTTGCAAGTGCGACTGCCTTTGTGCCCCTCCATAAGATAAATCTTTTGGCACAATGGAGGTTGGCATGCACCCACAAGTCTAACAGCGAGCCTTGATCTTGCTTTGTCCAAGAAACTCCACACAATGCTTGATCACGGTCTAATCTTGGCCATCTCCTCTCCTTTTGGCTTCACAACCCTAAATGCATCAAAGAACACAAAAACACATGTTTTAATGATAAAATATGATAAAGATGATGCTCATTGTAAGTAAATAACACTTCGCATTATTCAAACACAAGCACTTATCACGTGGTTGAGAGAGCTACAATCTCTTGCTTCTTTGAGCTCCAGGACACTGCGCTCGAGCCAAGACGAAGTAACATGCTTGATGTACTCTTGCGGTCAGACAAGGATCCTCCCCAATTGCTGTCAGAGAAGGCCTCAAGCACACCCTCATCACCCCATGAATACCACATTCCAAGCCCTTTGGTTACAGCAAGGTATCTCAAGACCCGTTTAACTATAGTGAGATGACAATTGTAAGGACAGCTCATAAACCT
>NZ_JBHILQ010000153.1:0-597 GCF_042193395.1 Bartonella sp. TT29SHDZB | reverse complement strand
ATAGGAGGTCGAACAATGCTTGACCCCGTTCCGTCAAAGTTAGGCCGGGCAAAATCAGAAATACTCTGCTGTTGATTTTCGGCCATATTCACTTCTTGATTTACTTCAACACTGACTTCAACTGAACCCGAATCGCTCAAATGCACTTGGCGAAGCTTTCTTCGGAAATTTCTTTCAACTTCAGGATCGGGATTCAGTAGTGGGGACGATGAGCTCCCACGGGTCATACAATAGTACCTGCGCACAAAGTAATCAATATGAGCTAGCAAAGCACTCAAGAAACAAATAGGTCAAAACAAAAAGTAACAAAAGAAAAATTGCAAACAAATATTCACACAAAGAACAAATATTCACAAACTAGATCACCGAATTCCTAATTTTCCTAAAAGTGACCAGTTCCCCGGCAACGGCGCCAAAAACTAGATGCGCTCTCCGCAAGTGTACGGGTCGCAAGAAGTAATAGAGTGGTGCTCAATAAAGAGCAGGGTTGTCGAACCACAGGGAATTGTACTTAAAGTACTAATTGATCCTTCGATGTCTAGTGAAACAAATAGAAAGGATCGGTTTCCATACAAACAATAACGAAAAGATAATGCT
>NZ_JBHILQ010000152.1:0-600 GCF_042193395.1 Bartonella sp. TT29SHDZB | reverse complement strand
TAGAAGCAACCATTCCCCATTTTGAGCATTTTTTTCCTTCATTTTAGTCATATGTGTTTGATGATGTTTGGTTTCTTGTTTTGGTTGTTTAAATGCTTCTAGGAGGTGAGACTTCAAGTAAGGGCAAAGAGCCGGTGGAGTAGTAACACCGAGGTGTTTCGCTCGCCAAGTTTGTGAGTGGGAAATTACCAAAGTTTGGACTATGATTCATGCATGATGTTTTTGGCATTTTAATTGCTTTCTTTTGATTGACGGACTCCTTGATGCTAAACCTCTTTAAAGGCTTTAAAAGAAGTTTAGGAATCATGGTGTTTTATGAAATGGCTTACTTCTTGAATATTTGCAAAGTATACATATGGTTTATGGTTTATAACCCTATGTTTGAAAAATATGTTTTCAGACACTTGTTTTGATTTTAATGGGTTTGTGTAACTTAGTTACACAAAACATTATATATATGCTATGATTTGAAACAAGTGTTCAAAGATTTCAAATTCGTTTTATACAAAGTTTATCTGTTGAAAGATATTCATTTGAGATGTTTTCACAAGTTATTCACTCTTGGAGTGAAAAGTACTTGTGTGAAAACTGGTGTCCTCT
>NZ_JBHILQ010000151.1:0-605 GCF_042193395.1 Bartonella sp. TT29SHDZB | reverse complement strand
CCTTGCAAATAAAGCCGCCCGATATAGGTACCGGAAAGCGGATTTTTAGCCTCTTCAATCGTCAAACCAAAGCGTTTAGCACGCATTTCTATTGCCTATTTTCCATGGGTTCATGCGGTGTTTTTGCTCGTGAGATGCGTCCGTTTGGTTTTCTGATACATCCCCTTTAATCCGTGGACGTTCGCGTTTTGTACGTTTTTTCACTTTGCTATATTTGTTCAATCAAAATGGCATACTATCATTAAGAGATGCGCCATGATCAGCAGCACCTGAAGCGATAGCATAATTTTGAGAAGTTTTGAGAAGTAATGGGTGAAGGGGTAGGGGATGCTGATTGCTTTTTCTTTGCATCAAGCAAATACAATTCGCCTTTGCATTGTGGTAAAATAATCTCTGTTGTGTAACGGTCATGCCCATTTTTATCTTGCCATTTGCGTGTCTGTAATTTTTTTCTACGTAAACTTTTGAACCTTTGTTGAGATATTGAAGTGCAATTTTTGCTAAATGTGGATTAAAAATCACAACTGAATGCCATTCTGTTTTTTCTACTTTTTGATTGTTTTTTTATCCGTATAGCTTTCAGAAGTTGCCATACGAAAGTTGAC
>NZ_JBHILQ010000150.1:0-610 GCF_042193395.1 Bartonella sp. TT29SHDZB | reverse complement strand
AATTGGGCAAAATCTTTCCTAGCAATGAACTTGATCACAGCCTTGTTGCCAAGATTTATAGCTCCCTTGGCTGCTCCAGCTCCTCCAGCAAAGTTTTCTAATACTCCGGCTGATAATCTTCCACTTTCAAAACCAGCATTAAAAGCTCCGTCAACCCCCGCTTTTTCAAGATTCTCTTTTACGTAATCTATATCCCCTATAAACGCATCCTCAACACCTCCCCAGAATTGACCAGCACCTTCCCAGGCATCATCAATCACATGTCCACTCACGACCCAAGACGCTCCTGTTTCAATGTCTTTAACAGCCCTTTTCGCGCCCCCCCATGGATTGCTAGCAAATATCATTATTTGTAACATCATGTTCTTCACAGCGCCATCAGCTAACTCGTATAGCTTGATTGGTGTATCGGCAATGAGACCAGTCATAATTCCTGTCGAAAAAGTTCTATCTTGTTGTTCATCAATCTCGAACCATTTTTCGTTAACATCTCTTCGACACTGATCATCAGGGCATTCTTCTAACTCTTTCTTCATCTGAGCGCGTTGTGCACTACCCAAAAAGTTATTTGCAGCGGCATTACCAGCGGCATCAGCGCCGGCATCAACAT
>NZ_JBHILQ010000019.1:0-26224 GCF_042193395.1 Bartonella sp. TT29SHDZB | reverse complement strand
GGAAGCGAATAGTTCCATTCTTAAAGACTAGCCTGCAATCTATTCATTAAAAGGCTTTTCATTTCATAAGATATAGCATTTTGAATTTCATGACCTTTATTTCCTACCTCGGTAAAAAAATACCGTGGTTATAAAATCGATCTTGTCTTTAAATCCTTTTATGCAATCTTTAAAATGTTCGGTGTTATGATGATGCTGTTATGACAGCTCTCTATTTTGCGCTCGCCAATTTTGGCGAATGTTAATTTGCTCTTTTATGTGATTAACAATCCAATCTTTAAAACAAGATGTGATCTTTAAACGTATGTTATCGATATTTTCAAACGACTAAATTTAAAACAATGTGATTTGTGCTGTGATAAAAACGTATCATAAAATTTATGAACTGTTATGAATGATATCGGCTTTTCATTTCATATGAACGTTTACATGCGTTATAATATTTACATTATGATTTGCTTTTTATGGTCTATTCATACATGGCAATCTTATATAAAAAATAGTCAAATGAATCATGCATAAAAAGATGGATTCTTGAGTGGATTCATATAAAATAATTGCAAACAATCTATTGACTTTATTGTGTTTTTTGATATTATACTGAGTACTATCTCGGCTGTCTGATAAACCAAATGCGCGGGCGCAACTGGCGCCATTTTTTCCACTGCATCCACTGCTTTGGCAACAAACTCTGTGCGATCAAGCTTTGCACGATAAGTGGTCTTTTTATTGATCTTCTCCCACAAGGCCAAAAACTCTGGTGAAGCCACTGTTTGCTTTTTAAGCTTAACCCGCACCTCGCGCGTAGCATTACGAATAATCGGCATGGCTTGGCTCGCTTCTAGCGCCTGCAGCACAGCCTGCTTTTGCCCTTTACTAAAACGTTCACTTAAATCCAACGTCCCAGTCGCCCATTGCGCTTTTAATGTATCTGTGATTTTTCCTGCTGATGTAAGCAAAGCTTTTTCACGTAACTCAACCAATATATCAGCAGCCTCTTGCGAAGACAGAATCTTTGTTTCCGTCACAGCTGTCATATAAATCAGATCTTGCAGCATCTCAACATTAATAAGCGCGCCCGCATTAGTTTTTTTCACAATTTCTTGACGCAATTCGCGTGGCATTTCCTCCGCCCCTATAGCATCAAATTCGCTCGCTACTAAATCTTGATCTACTTTAACGACACCCGCCTCATCAATAAAATCTTTTGCAACAAGTATTTTAACAATTTTTTGTGCTTGCGATACTTCCACTTTAGCGGCCACATATTTTACATCTTCATAAATACGGCCAACCAACTGCTCCATCTGCAATGTACCAAGTTTATAACCAATATCCGCTTCTAATTCTTTTTGCAATGTACTCACAAACTCAGCAAAGCTTTCATTCACCATGACATGCAGCACATTTATATCTTTATCTTCTACCTGTTCACCGTGTTGGTTTACGCACAAGCGCAAACCGCGACCAATCTTTTGCCGTGCGGTAAAATTCGATTTTTGCTCAATCAACATACACACTTGAAGCACATTCGGATTATCCCAGCCTTCTCTCAAAGCCGAATGTGAAAAGATAAAACGCAAGGGGCATGCAAAAGATAATAACCACTCCTTATCACGCATAATCGTGTTATAAGTGTCATCATCAGCTTGGCTGTCGCCCTTTGTATCCTTATACACGCCTTTCTTGTCTTGCGAGAAATAACCGCCGTGCACATTTCGAACATTTTGCGCAAACTTAGTTCGTAAGGAGGCATATTTCTTTTTCGCCAACAGCTCTTCATAACATTCTTCAAACATACGCTCATAAAGTGCTGGCTCTTCATCAGAGCTACGATATTTAGCCACCTCATCAATAAAAAAAAGTGATAAAACTTTAATCCCTAAAGACGCAAGCCGCAATTCTTTATCTAAATGTGTTTCTATAGTGCGATAAATTTGCGCGCGTTTAAGCTCTATTGTATTCACATCACCAAGGGCGTGGCCAAATTTGACAACTTCAGTATCAGAAAACTCAACAGCTTCATCCCCCGCCATGCAATTGATACCCGAAACAATATAACCCCTATAAAGCTCACGCCCGCCCGTAACGCGATACAGATCATCGCCTTGTCTCACTGTAACTGTTTTGCGGCTCACAGTGCCATTCTTTCCCGCAATATCCAACTCTAAGCGCGCCTTAAAGCCATGTTTGTGTGATACGGATTTCAAGGCAATATAGGGACGGTTAAAATCTTGCTCTATCTGATTAGAAGAGACACAAATTTGCTTTACCAGTCCTTTTTGATAAGCATCAACAGGTGTTAAACGATATAAAAGATTAATCTCCTCTTTATGCGTGGCACTATAGCGGAAAACACAAAGCGGGTTAAGGCTCGCAATAGCCTCTTTCGCTTTTGCTGTACTATCCACCGATTGCGGTTCATCTATGATCACAATCGGTTTTGTGTCTTGGATATAGCGCATAGCACTTTCGCCATTTAGTCTATCTTGCGGAAGATTGATAATATTTTCCGCTTTTTTAAATGCATCAATATTGATAATCATAATTTCAATATTGGTAGAGCTTGCAAATTGGCGAATTTGCGAAAGATCTTTTGAATTATAAATAAAATAACGATAGGGCAGATTATCAAACTCTGCTTGAAAATGCTCCCTTGTTACTTGAAGTGATTTATATACCCCTTCGCGAATAGCAACACTTGGTACGACGATAATAAACTTGATAAAGCCATAGCGTTGATTTAACTAAAAAATCGTCTTGCTATAAACATAAGTTTTGCCTGTTCCCGTTTCCATCTCAATAGAAAACTGCTTTTGCTCTAGCGTCTCACTCGCCACGAGTTTATTGTTCTGTTGCACCTCTTGTAAATTTGCTAATATAGTTTCATCACTGATCAATAATTGATTACCATAACCAAATTCATTTAACGCTAATTGTCCTTGTTCTGAACACAAGAAAATAGAAGAATCTCGTCGTGGTTGGCCTTTAAACAAATCAATGACGCTTTTAACGGCATCATTTTGAAATTCTTGTTGTTTAAATTTAAGTCTCATATCGCCGCCTCAAGATTCCCATCTTCAATCTCATGGAGGATAATAGAAAGGAGGACACTAGAAAGTTACATGATAGCATATTTTTAGGCTCCCATATGCGCGTGGCCAGTAGCACACCCTCCCCCCAATTAGTGCAGAAATGACGTCGCTCTTGGTACTGGACGCGTTACGTCGGTGCTAACCTTCTCTTATTTTTTGTAGAACAGAAAGCGCGTATCAGGCTCTCTAGCCATACTTAGAGTATGCAAAGTTATTCATCACTCTAAAACACTTTAAGCGCGCAGTTTTATGTTTTGTATTAAAGGATTTTTGCTTTCAAAATATACGAACAACATCACACAAAGTAGAATAAACAAGCTGCCCCCAACATTAAACCAAACCTTCTCTGTAACCATCACTGTTGCACCGAAACAATTAACAATAGCGTGGACAAAAAAAGGCGCACACGCATAAAATTTAGAGCGCGTAACAACACCACGATACGCCAAGCATGTATTGAAAATATGCATGAGTATGACGCTCATTAAAGCACACAAAAAAATACTCGCTTGCGTCCAGGAATAAAAAATTACATACTCACTGGCTAATAACCTAGATCGAATAGGCCAGCCATTATAAACAAGGAAAGGTCCTAGCGCCTTATAAACTAATTCGCATAAACCCCAGCCTATGCCAATATTCAGCGGCAAACGCCACAACAAACTAGGCGAGCACCGATAAAACTTAGTAACTAACCAACGACGCATGGCTTCTTCTGCTACAACAAAAAAAACCGTAAATGTTAAAAATAAAAAAACAAGCGCCAGCCCCTGCTCTGCATGACTCTTGGTTTCAACAATACTCATCATATAAAGCGTTTTTATTACAGATTGCTCCCAAAAAGCAATAAGCCCGAAAACAATGCAGCTAGCAACAAACCATCCCACAGCACCAGCGACAACCAATTTGAACTTCAGAAAATGATGAAGCACACATAGAAGAAAAACAACGCCAAGCACTTGCAGTAAACGTAAGGCATCAAGTTTATGTTCTGTTTCCGAGTAACGCCATACTAACAGAACAATCACCCCAAAAACTATGCCGCTCAACAGCACATTTATCCAACTAAACGTAGAGCGAAAAAAATTATAAATGACAACACCATAAATAAGGCCTGCGAGAAGCGAAGTAATAAATAAAACCAACATTATTATGCCCCCTCATTTACTACAGCGTAACTGCTATTTTTCTTCATGGATAATCTGTCTTGCACAAAATCATAAATTTGCCGCATAAGAGCAAACATAAGAATAGTAGCGATTGTATAATGCCCAATTGCAAGAAGTTCTGGCTCAGCGGCCTGCCATGAAAAGCGCGCCCAAGCCGCCAAGCATTGTAAAAGCAGGATAAGAACAAAAAAACGCCATTTCTTGTCAAGGCAAACCACAAGCATTAAGAAAGTTGATAAAAGATTCAGACCTATAATAAACGCATAATATATTACCGTCTCAAGTAAAGAAAGTAAGGCGTCCCTATCAAGACTAAAGGCCCCTTTTAGGATTTTCACAGCTTCTGGTAGAGATGTAAGCAGTGCAAGCCCTATAGCAGCCCCCCAAATCCCCATTCCCACGCCCAGTCCTGCCTCTACACCATTGCCATTATCTTCTGCCACCCAATGAGAGAGCAAAAAAAACTGCATAATCGCCATGCCTATAGGGAATAGACCAACAGCAAAAACAATATTAGGCGTACTATAAGCAGAAAAATCTAAAATCAAACTGCCTATCATACGCATAAAGCCGTATAGAAAAAAAATCAAAAGCACATAACAACCAGCGCTTGACCCAATAATTGCCTTCGTGCCTTTAAACGTTTTAACCAAAGAGAGTAACCAGCGGTACCCCAATATAAGCGAAAGCGCCAAAACATAATAAGGAAAATAACTCACAGCGCCATAAACATAAAGAAAAACAAGACACAAAACAACGAGCAAGAAAACCAAATGTTCAACCAATGTTTTTTTCTTCATCAAAGGAAAAATAATCAGCACCAGACAAAAAACGGCGCCGATAACAGATAATGTCAATTTGTCAAGCATTATTGCAAGCCTCAAAAATAGAATTTATTAATATTGCATAGCCTGAAGAAATGTCAAACATAAACAAAAGACCAACCGCAAAATGAATTACAAAAGGCAGATAGAAATAGACCTTGCGCTTATCTTGGAAACCAAGATACATAAAACGCGTATTTACAACATGCATCAATACAATCATGCCCGCGGCAATAAGATAGCTGATCGCTTGTGGACAAGATTCAAATGCGGACATAGCCCACCATTTGTGGCGCCCTATCAACACGGTAATTCAAGTAAAGAAAAAGAGCTGGGAGGGTCTTATAGCATAAGTCTAGAACACCCCAGCCCAGCCCGAAATAAAGGACCTCACGCGCAGCTAATTCTGGCTTATATACGCGAAGCAACCACAAACGCAAAAGCTCCGCAGTTAAAACTGATATCAAAAGGATAAAAAAGGGATAGTTTGCAGCAACCAAACTCATGTAATGCACCACCTGCTGCTGGCTATTATTAGCAGCAGACAAAGCAGGCAATGGCAACAAAGAACTCAAATATATAAAACCTGCCCCAATACACAAGGTAGCAACTGCACCACAGAACCCAAGAACTAAATATTTATATAAGTAGTGCTCGTGCAGAATTAAAAGAATGCCAAGATAACATACCAAAAGCAAAGATAAGTCTGGAAGCCCACTTTCACTATGTGGATAAGCGAAGATGATAGCGCAGGAAAGGCCAGCTAGCCCCCCCCAAAATGACGCGCTCGCCCAACAAGCCATTGTTTTTAAGGAGACGAGTGCTGGAACTTATCCCAAAACTAAGCAGCATTCCAAAAATTAAGTCAGACATATAATTTCCTTAAAGCGCCTTGCCCTCCCAAGCATACCAAGATATTATTGCGGGAGAAAAACTCCCTGCTAAGAGGCTGATAGCGTACCCCTTAGCAAGGCCTTTACCTTGTTAAAAAAGCCAGGTCAAACAACAATTTCACCACTTAGAGCGAACACAATCCCAACCAGCTTTAGCAATACTCGCGGATGCACCACGGGACCCCGCCTACTATTGCTCCAGAAACTGCCCCTCCTAGGTTGGCTGCTCTAGGCTGTTAGGATAAACCCAAAGAACTATAGCCTCCTGTCTTCTCACTCAGTTTTCCTTTTAAACGGGTTAATCACGCTAAGCTTCACATTCTTTGATTTAATGTAACGCGCGTACACATAAACAACATACAGCAAACAAATCCACCTTATAACCATTCTATAGTCATCATCTGTATGAACAAACGCTACATAATAAGAAACAAAGAGGCTAAAAAACAGCTCTGCAAGAACATCAAGGACCAACCAATAATATTTCTTTGTAGTAACAAAGAGAACCATCAAAAATGTCAAAAAAACTTGGCCCGTTAGAATAGCAAAACCAAACACCGCATAATCAAACATTTTTTTCACTGCCTCCCTGTTTGCAAAACCTATCTGTTGATAGATTTCTCGAAGGTCTGATAAAAGCAATGATGACACAAAAAAGACGCCTATGGCAAACCCACAGCCAATGCAAATGCTTAAATCTAGCACTGACATAGATTTTTCCTTCAAAGCTTTAGCAATTAGGACATAGCGAGCCCCCCCTATCATCAACGGAATAATGAAAAGCAGATAAATATAGCTCGAAAGCTGCAGATCAAAAAAATCTAACAGAAGGTCATCACTCATAACAATAAAACCAGCTGCGATGAAAAAAATGGGGCAACTTGCGATAATGGCCAAACTAAAGCATTTTATATTGTTTACTATATTGGGTATAAATTCAATGCAAAAAGAAAGAAAGAACATAATTATAGCAACATGAGGAGATGTTATCGGCACACCGCCTATATCCTCAAAGACATACATGAGGGGAGGAACAACCAATGCCGCCACTATGAATGTAACCATGTTCTCCCTGCCTAACATGCTTTTTCCATTAATAGCAATAGTTTTGAGGAATAGATACAACATGCCAAACCACAGACAAAAATAAACGAGCACTAAACCAAACGCGCCCATAGCTCCTCCTGTACAATATTTCAAACATAAAGGTGGCACCTTTTACAGTACCACCGTTCTAGGCTTTAGGATAACCCAAAGAACTACATCAAAAGTGCATCAACATCCCACCACCTGAATTAGCAAAAGATTGACCCAAAAACTGTGTGCCACACTGGGCAGCAGCCACACCATAACCAAGATAACCGCCTATGGTGTCTCCGAATTCATTGCCTACAGCTTGCCCAAAGCTTGCTACGCCCACGCCAGCCATAGGATTACGCCCCGCTGCCCATCCTATGACGAAACCACCCGCAAGGCCAACCTTACCACCATACTTGCTACCAAACGCAGTACCAGAGTTATATTTGCTACTAAAATTATCGGCACTGCAATAATCGTACGAACTACTTGAAAATCTCATTTATTTTCTCCAATTTAGTGTATAGATAAACACCCCCAAGGTTACTTATGTCCCCGCGCCAAAATGGCCTACCCATAATCAACCACCGAAACACCGCTGGAGATATGAATGCACTTTCATGCAAATTCATATTTATAATATATAGTTGACAAAACCAAGGGAATTGCGTCAAAAATATGGCATATTTTAGTAAATTTATGCTTACTTATTTTATGTGTTTAAACTTAATGGTTTGTATTATGAGAAATAATAATGAAAGTCAAATAAGATTCTTTTGGTTTACAAAATATACTAAAAGTATACAAATATACTGATAGAGATATTTATTGTGGCAATTGCAATCAGAATCATAGATTTAGTTAACCCGTTTATATTTCAAGCGATTATTGATCGTATCATTCCGTTTTGAGCAAAATTTGAGGAAAATCATCCGCGCAAGGTCTCTGCTCCATGACGGCTCAAACGCAAAAAAAGCCTGCCAAGCACGGCTTTTAACCGCCTCACAAAACGCCAAAAATAAGAATTAGAAAAGTTGTAACAAGATAAATGGTACGGTTGGTGGGATTTGAACCTACGACCTCTGGTGCCACAAACCAGCGCTCTAACCAACTGAGCTACAACCGCATAAAATAAATGTATCATAACTGTTCACGATTTCGTAAACATTTATTCTTTGCTTATGTGACATAAGGAAGATCAACAAAGTTTGCAAGCCCCTTTAAAAAAATCTCGCAATTTTTTGTGAAGAAAAAAGCGTTTTTTACAAAGGAAATTTTGCCCAATGCTCAAGACTATGATCACGATAGCCTTTTATGTTATCAACGCCATCTTGTTGCATCATCTGCAAAATCTCTTGCAGAATAGTTATGACAAGATTTGGACCTTCATAAACCATCCCACTGTATAATTGAATCAAATCTGCACCAGCTTTTACTTTTTCCAAAGCCGTCTGTGCATCCTTTACACCGCCAACACCGATAATTGCAATCTCCTTCCCTAATTTTTGACGCATTTTTGCAAGCACAATAGTAGAACGTTCAAAAAGTGGACGTCCAGAAAGCCCTCCCTCTTCATTACTGAAGTGACTATTGCTAAGACCTTGGCGTGAAAGAGTCGTATTGGAAACAATCAGTCCATTAAAATCAGAAAGTTTTATTTCTTCAGCAACATCATCTAATTCTTTCTCTGATAAATCGGGAGCAATTTTTAAAAAAATGGGAATGGAGAATCCATGTTTGTTCTCTTGCTCATTTCGCGCTTGCGAAATTGCACTCAACAAAAGATGTAAACTGTCACGGGCCTGTAAATCACGTAAACCTGGTGTATTGGGAGAAGAAATATTAACCGTAAAATAATCAGCAACATCATAAAAATGAGCAATACCAACAGTATAATCATCAATCTTATTAACTGTATCCTTATTGGCTCCAATGTTGACTCCTACAACACCAGTTTTTTTACATGCACGCAATCTGTTGTAAACAACTTGATGTCCGTCATTATTAAAACCCATTCTATTAATAATTGCTTCATCTTCTTTTAAACGAAAAAGCCGTGGTTTAGGATTTCCAATCTGAGGCTTTGGTGTCACTGTCCCAATTTCAGTAAAACCAAATCCTAAACGAAAAATACCATCCACAACCTCTGCATTTTTATCAAACCCCGCTGCAAGACCAATAAAATTTTCAAACTCAAGCCCAGAAACAGTTACACACAAACGTTTGTCGATAACCTTTTGACAACCATTTAATCCACTTTTCAGCCCAAGAATCGCTAAACCGTGTGCTTGCTCTGGATCCAACATAAATAAGGCAGAACGGCCAATACAACGAAAAAAACTCATCAATTCTTCTCCACAACATAAAAATGATCCATCGCACCTCACCTCTACCTTTTAACACAAAAGATTTCCAATCAAAGAGAGCATATTATCCAAATAATATTCCTCTTCTAAAAGAAAACTCATCACATAATAGCCATACATGTTTATATTGGTTATACTATGTAAAGAACTTTTTATTCTTAAAAAATGTTTCTCTTTTTCGACATTTTTTAAAGATTAAAATATGAATCCTAATCTTATAAAATTCAGCATGAATTGAAACATCAATGGCTCTTACCATAGTCATGGTTTTATGACGTCTTATGCAGGAAAGCTCATAATTTTCTTAAAAATGCAGGAAAATTATCTCTATTCCCAAAGTTCCTTTGTATAATATTGTTTTCAATAGAAACAAAGCTTGTTCTATAAAGCTATTTTTTCCTAGCATTTATAGGATACATGGTTCATAAAATCATCTAAATTCATACTATTGTTGCACCATTTATGAGAAACAGAATGCTCAATCAATTTGTACTCTATTGATAAAATTTTGAGGAATCTGCGTTGTTTTCTTTGCCATTTCTGATGCATTAAATACAACTTTGCATCTATTAAGTGCTCTGTCTAACATATATTTTAAGTAATGACAGTTGATCATTGAACTCACACATCATACCTATGACTTCCAAACCAAAACGATCTTGCAAACCCTAGAGCTCTGCTATTTACAAACTGATACAATCTTCCAGCAGATGAAATGTGTCTCTTCCATCGGAATTATCGCCATTTTAGCTCATGCAACCCAATACAAATAGCTTTTAGATAAGCCATAATGCCCTCCTAATTGCTATTATCGCTTACTAAATTAAGAGGAATTAAATTATAAGTTTTACTCCTGTCTCATCTATCTATTTCTTCCATCAGTGCTGAAATATATTTTTTATTCCTAAATTCTCTTTTTATAACAATACGTTATGCCAATATATGTACTTCATTTGAGAAGCTTTCTGATAGCTCAACTTTCAACACTACTCACTTGTGGTATTGTGTAAAAATCTCTCTTTTTAATGTTATCATAAAGATCTTGAGGCAATTATATAAATTAAGCTATAGTTTTCTACTTTCTGTTGCAAAAAGCAGATATAGTTTTTATCAAAAAAGCTTTTTTCTAGGAAATGTTCTATATACATTCAAATAGAACTCTAAAGCTCTTTATTAAACCTTATAAAGTTCTTTGAAAATAATATTAATATTGTAATATAATCCTAAAAATAAAATCTGCCCTTTCCTTTTTCATCAAAAGCGGTAAGTAAATTACCGTATATCGCTTATATAAGGGGAAAACGCAATGCTTAAAGAATTCAAAGAATTTGCCCTAAAAGGTAATATGATTGATCTTGCTATCGGTGTGATTATAGGGGGTGCTTTTGGTAGCTTGGTCAACTCAATTGTCAATGATATTTTTATGCCAATCATTGGGCTGATTACAGGTGGGATTGATTTTTCTAATATGTTTATTCAACTTGCTGGAGAAAAACAAGCAACATTGAGTGCCGCCAAAGCAGCTGGAGCAACCATTAGCTATGGACACTTTATTACTTTACTTATCAATTTTCTCATTATTGCTTGGGTTCTTTTTTTATTCGTTAAGGCTATGAATAAAATTCGTAGAAAAGAAGAAGAAAGCCCCAAAAAAACGTCTTCAGAAGAACAACTTTTAACAGAAATTAGAGATCTTTTGGCTAAGAAAAAATAATTTTATACATGATTTACATCATGGAACACGAGGAAAAAACATTTCCACAGTTGTTCCATAATTGGGTTTTGAGAACAGTAAAAATTGTCCCCCTCTTTCTTCCACCATTGCTTTACACATTGGGAGGCCTAGGCCTGTTCCCATAAAAGCGCTATCACCAGATCGGCCATCTTTGCGCTCTACTTGACCATAAGGTTGCAGTGCCTGTATAATTTCTTCTTCGTTCATCCCTATACCATTATCACTCACTGAAATTTTTACACGTTCTTTTCTATAAGAAACGTGAACAATAATCTGTCCACCCAAAGGTGTAAAACGAATAGCATTGGAAAGAAGATTCCATATAATCTGGCGAAACACTTGTTGTGATACAGGAATAAATGGAACGTGAGGTGGAGCAACAATACGCATGATAATGCCGTTCTGATTGGCTTGAGTTTCAAGAAAAGCTATCGTCGCACGTAAACAAGATATCACATCAAATGTTTCAGAAATAAGGGAAGAATCAATCTGGTTATTGGAACCAGAATAATTTATCTTTGAGCACTCTAGTAATTGATTAATCAGCAATAATATATGTTTTCCAGAGGAAATAATATCGCGTAAATATCCATGATAGCGCTCATTTTCTATCGAACCAAAACGGCCTTCTCTCATAATTTCTGCAAAACCAATAAGAGCATTCAAAGGTGTTCGTATTTCATGAACAACTCCAACGATTTTATCCTCTTCTGCTTTTTTTTCTCCTGATGGAACTGTTTGTGTCCTATCACGCAACATAACAGCATAATTGCCTTGCTTTGCCAAAAATACAATCGTTATCAAAACGGTTATATTTTTATGATTTTTTGTCATTAAATCAGCGGTTTCACTGCGATTTAAAACCTGATTTTTCTCCTCTATACGGATTGATTTAAAATATTTTTCAACCAAAAGTCGGCTTTGCAAAGTAAATAATGAAGAAAATGGCTGTCCTCGTAGTTCATTTATTTCATAACCCATTAATGCTAAGGCTGCCCTACTCGCTGATTGAATAAAGCCCTCTTCATCCAACCATAAAACACCATCAGTTGCTGTATCCAACAATGATAAAACTGCAGCTGGCTCTTTTATGAGAGCTTGTTCTATAGCATTGACCGGCAATGTTTGTGCATATGGTAACTGAATAGCTGTTTCTTCAACTAAATTTTCTTCTTTTACCGATGAATTCAATTCATCACGCAAGTGCTCTGCAATTTCACGAAAAGCTAAGCGTTCTATCTCCGTAAGACATGGCATTTCTGTTGCTAGCTTTTCATTTCTTTTTTCTTGGACTTTTTTTTGTATTTTTAAAACGCCAAAGCCACGAAACCCCTTAAGCTGCTTTTTAACATCAAAAATTGGCAAAGCCGATAATTCAACATCAAGCCATTGTAAGCAACCATCAACAGGCCATTGAACAATCTCTTTACTCCAAGGCATAGCCGCTTCAATAAAACGACTGAGAACCAGATATCGATCATCATTAAATTGATGAGCAAGCTCATGAAAACTACACCCTAAAATAGAAGAAGAGAGAGGACCAACAACTTCAGCTAGCTCTTTTGAGACTTCACAAAACAAACCATTCTGATCGATTTCCCACGTAAAAGGCCGTGGCAAAAGCTCTGGTGTAAAACGAAAAGCTTCTTGCTGACATTTTAATTCATTTGTATTTAACTTTAACTCATCCGCTTTTAATGGCATAATTAAAACAATGTTGTATTTACTCTCAAATGAATAATGCTAATTTGTTTACAATTATCTGTTCTGGTTAAAATAACTTGATATCTCATATCAATTGTCTGTAGCAAAATTTTGACTGTTTCATCAACAAAACAAAAATAAAAAGAAGCTTCCAGCTCTTGTTGCTTATTCACCTATTATTGTAATAAATCCTATTACAATAATAGTAACATCTCCCTCGCATAAATAGTACTCAAAAAGAATACACTTATTTTACGCATTCATGCGCCTGCTTTAACAAAACATATCCCATGATCCCCAAGCTTATTTTACGACAGCATCCTTAAATGGTGTAATGTAAAAGTCCCTATAGAAGATATCAAGGCATTGTGCATTACCATTTTTATGCTTATAAAAAGCTGGTTAGCACCATCATTATACTAATTTCAACCCCTAATGTTACCAATAGTTCTTGGCATTTGAAGGCATTCATAAGCCGCATTTTTATTTTTTTAACTTTTTTACTCCTACATTATTATGATACGCAAGAAAATGGTTTTAATTACTTCAACAGAAACAGATTTGAAATGAGAAAATCTTACAATGTTTGAAACTTTTATTCACTGTGAATAGTGATAAATTATTATAAATCAATATATTGTATTATAAAAATCTCTTTTTCAAATAAAGCTTCTCGTAAGAACACCTTTCTTGAGCCAATAATATCAAATGATAATAAATTCAGCGTAGCGCTTTAAAGTACCCAATGCAACAGAACTTGCATATTGGACACTTTTCTTATGATGCTCCCAAAGATCTTTCTTTCATTAAAATCGCTACAAAAGAAAAAATATGCTACCGCACTATTTTATTAAAAAATTTCTCTGTAAAAAAGAGAACATAAATCATCTGCCCTCATATAAAGATTTGTTTAATTTCTTTATATTCCAGATCATTTAGAAATGTTAAAATATCTCATAACCTCCTTTGATATCAGCTTGTTTACCTCATCAGAAGTCTTAATACAAAAGATCGCTTTTGCTTTATGACTCTCTACTCAATTTTTTAATATTATTATAAAAAACAAAACAAGCACATTTTAATAATGACTGTCAGACATTTTTAAAATTACCCATTTTAAAATGGGCTTGTTTATTTCCCTTCATTGAGTAAAATTTCACGTTTTCCAACATGATTAGCGGCTCCAACAATGCCTTTTTCTTCCATCCGCTCGACGAGAGAAGCTGCTTTATTATAGCCGATTGAAAGTCGGCGCTGAATATAAGATGTTGAACATTTTTTATCACGCATAACAATTTTTACAGCTTGGTTATAAAGTTCCTCACCCTCTTCATCAAAATTTTCTTCCTCAGAAATTTCAGCAGCTGAATCAGCAGAAGTATCCTCTTTGTTATCGTCTTCATTATCTGTTACCGTTGCTAAATAATCAGGTTTTCCTTGCATTTTAAGATGTGCAACGATGGATTCAACTTCTTCATCTGAGACAAAAGGTCCATGAACGCGCACAATGCGTCCACCACCTGCCATATGAAGCATATCCCCCTGACCTAAAAGCGTTTCAGCACCTTGTTCACCCAAGATCGTACGACTATCAATTTTTGATGTTACTTGAAAAGAAATGCGGGTAGGAAAGTTCGCTTTAATTGTACCGGTGATAACATCAACAGAAGGACGTTGCGTTGCCATAATAAGATGAATACCTGCCGCACGCGCCATTTGCGCTAAGCGCTGAATGGCATTCTCTATCTCTTTCCCTGCCACCATCATAAGATCAGCCATCTCATCAACAATCACAACAATATAAGGAAGCTGCGTGAGATCCATGGCTTCTTCATGATAAAGCATTTCCCCTGTTTCCTTATCAAAACCCGACTGAACAGTACACATGATCGTTTCGCCTTTTTGAGCCGCAAGTGCAACGCGTGCATTAAAACCATCAATATTACGCACACCCAACTTAGCCATTTTGCGATAACGTTCTTCCATTTCACGAACAGCCCATTTTAAAGCTGTTACCGCTTTTTTGGGATCTGTTACAACAGGTGTTAAAAGATGTGGTATGCCATCATAAACAGAGAGCTCTAACATTTTAGGATCAACCATGATCAAACGACACTGCTTTGGTGTCATACGATAAAGAATCGACAAAATCATTGTATTAATTGCGACAGACTTTCCTGATCCTGTTGTTCCCGCAACCAATAAATGAGGCATTTTTGCTAATTCTGCAATGACCGGTTCACCATTAATCCCCTTCCCTAAAGCAAGAGCAAGTTTAAACTCACTTTCACGAAAAGAACGTGTTTGGATTAATTCCCGTAAATAAACGGTTTCACGAACCGCATTGGGTAACTCAATCCCGATAACATTACGTCCAGGAATGACAGCAACGCGTGTAGAAATAGCAGACATAGAACGCGCAATATCATCAGAAAGATTAATAACGCGCGATGACTTTACGCCCGCGGCGGGTTCAAATTCATACATTGTTACCACTGGCCCTGGATGAACATGGATAACTTCACCCTTAATGCCAAAATCTTCCAACACACTTTCCAAAAGTCCAGCACCACGTTCTAATGTTTCCTGAGGAATCATTGTACCTTCATGAAAAACAGGTTCTTGCAATAAATTGATCGGAGGAAATTCATAAACATCGCAGTCAACAGATTGAATATTTTGCGCAAAAGCAGAATCATAATTGCCTAATGGCGCGCGGCTAGATTGGAATATTTTAGTTTTAACGTTTGCTCGCATCACAGACAAATCTTTTGAATTCTTTGTGACATCTTTTGTTATACAATCAACGGTATTATTGGCGATAGTATTATTGCTATTTTCAGTCTCTATACAAGCCCCAGCGCCGCTTAACGCCTCAGTATTATTTACCGCCTCTGCATCACTTGACGTATGGACACAATCTTCAACAGAAAGCTTAGAATGATACTCTTTAGTCGTATCATTATTTGTATGCATTAAATCAGAAATTTTCTCAACACCTCGCATCCTTTCCGCTGGAGATTCTGATGTAATTGAATCATAGAGTTGTGGAAAACGGTATTCAAGAACACGGTAAAGAGCAGTTATTGACTCATCAAAGGCAGAAGGAATATGAGGTGTAATTTCATTTTTTGTGTCAATCGATGCATCCTTTTTTGAAGTTTGAGTATCCACATGTTCAAATATCAAAGATTCACACTCAAAAAATGCATCATCGGAAAGGTGCAAAGCAGGATTCATTTTTTGTAGCACATTTTCTCCTGGTAATTTATGTTCTTGTTTATCCTCCTTAAGCGGAATATTTGCTGGTGACATACCAGTAATTTGTCGTGACAACTGCTGTAAAACTGTTGAATGACAAACTGACGTTTTATTCTCTATTGATTGAGGATTAATGACTTTTTTTGTCGATAGAACATTTTTCGTTTTCTTGTTACAGCGTACAATATCTGTCATTTGTTTTTGATCTTGCTTCGTAAAAATTTTAAATTGTTTTGCAAAAACTGGATCTGTTTCTATACGACGACGCAAAATCTCAACTTCTGGGGTTCTCGTAAAACGGACATTTTTTCCGAGGGTAAATGCCTTTTTCCATACTTCCGGATAAGGAAATATCTCAGTAATCTTAATAGATAAATCTTCTCTTGATGCACCTTCTGTACCATCATCAGAAAAAGAAGAGGTAGGAATAGATTTTGTTTTCGAATTATGCATGGCACCCAACAAATTTATAGCAATGAGAAAAATAATCTTTTCAAAAAGAATTCATAGAGACTATCATATGAAGGTTAATAACCTTTTGCTGATGGTTACTTTTTAATGAAAAAAATAATGCCATAATGCATATTTATTCTCCTTATTTACGACGTAAATTGCCCAGTTTATGGTGCCGTATAGCGCGTATTCCATTCGTTTTGAAGAAAACTTCATGATAAAAAAGATTCAAGAAAATTGTCTATGCCTCTCTTTCTCTCCCTTTTCATAAAAGAAATTAGTCTCAATAATACAAATAGTTATATAAGCATTGCTCTATTAAATTCTTCATGCTCAATTACCATAATATAATCTAGTTTCTCGCGTTTTTATAAGATTACCCTTGTTATCCTCGTTTAAAAAGGCTTAGACTAAGACAATCATAATGACATAAATACAAATAGAAAAAAGGGAGCGAATTATGTTTAACAAACGGAAATTTTATATCAATGGTCTATGGGATGATCCAAGCACTCCTCACGACTTTGACGTCATTAATCCATCAACAGAAGAGGCTTGTGCTGTCATTAGCCTTGGAAGTACAAAAGATGCTGATAAGGCAATTAACGCGGCTAAAGAAGCGTTTCAAAAATGGAAAACAACATCACCAAGCGAGCGTCTTGGATTCGTTGAAAAAATTCTAGAGATCTATGAAAAACGTTCCAAAGACATGGCAAAAACCATTTCAATGGAAATGGGAGCACCTATTGATATGGCGCTTAATGCGCAAACTGCAGCAGGAGGTTCCCATATTCGCAATTTTATTGAAGCTTATAAAGAGTTTTCGTTCCAAAAAACTTTAATAAAGGGAAATGAGCAAGCAATCCTTCACTACGACCCTATCGGCGTTGTAGGATTAATTACGCCATGGAATTGGCCCATGAATCAAGTAACGCTTAAAGTTATCCCTGCTCTCTTGGCTGGCTGTACTATGGTGTTAAAGCCTTCTGAAATTGCGCCTCTTTCTGCTATGCTTTTTGCTGAAATTGTAGAAGAAGCCAGACTTCCAGCCGGTGTTTTTAATTTAATCAATGGTGATGGTGCAACTGTCGGCTCTTACCTCTCAGCACATCCAGATCTAGAAATGATCAGCTTTACGGGTTCAACCAGAGCAGGAAAAGATATTTCTAAAAATGCCAGTGCTACTTTAAAAAGAGTCTGTCTGGAACTTGGAGGAAAAGGAGCGAATATTATCTTTGCTGATGCCGACTCAGATGCTATTCAACGTGGTGCACGACATTGCTTTTATAATAGTGGACAAAGTTGTAATGCACCGACTCGTATGCTTGTAGAACAGAGCATCTATGACAAAGCCGTGAAAATAGCCAAAGATATTGCAGAAACAACAAAAGTAGGACCAAACTGCCAAGAAGGAAATCATATTGGACCTGTCGTTTCAAAAAAACAATATGATAAAATTCAAGATCTTATCCAATCGGGAATTGATGAAGGTGCAACTCTTGTTGCAGGCGGGACTGGTTTACCAAAAGGAATGGAACGCGGTTATTATGTCCGTCCAACAGTCTTTGCTGATGTAAAACCTCATATGCGTATTTTCAAAGAAGAAATCTTTGGTCCAGTTCTCTCGATTCTTTCTTTTAGTACAGAAGAAGAAGCTGTCGCTTTAGCGAATGAAACTGAGTATGGTCTTACAAACTATATTCAATCGCAAGATCGCAACAAATGTCGTCGTATTGCGGCACAAGTACGTTCTGGAATGGTAGAAGTTAATGGGCATGGGTTACCCAGTGGAAGCTACTTTGGAGGTGTAAAATTTTCTGGGCGCGCTCGTGAAGGAGGACATTGGGGAATTAAAGAATTTCTCGATAGTAAAGCAATTTCGTACTGGTAAAATCTTATTAAAAACTTAATAGGAATCGTATGGTAATACAGAAAATAACGGATGAAGGTGCTCTTGGGCAACGTCTTGATCAGTGGCTCGCAAAACAATATCATGATGTGCTCTCACGTTCGCGTTTGCAAACCCTCATCCGTGAAGGCTATCTTAAAATTAATGGTCAATTCATAAAGGAACCAAAAACAAAATTAAAACCTAACCAAATCATTGAATTGGCAATGCCTGACCTTCGTGATGCAGAACCTAGTGCTGAAGCTATTGCATTAGACATTCTTTTTGAAGATGATCATATCATTGTTATTAACAAACCAGCTGGTCTTGTTGTTCATCCTGGCAATGGAAATTGGACCGGTACATTGGTTAATGCCCTTATTTACCACTGTGGGAATAGTTTATCTGGTATAGGTGGTGTTAAACGCCCTGGCATTGTCCATCGTCTCGACAAAAATACAAGCGGTGTTATGGTTATTGCAAAAAATGATCTGGCTCATAAAAGTCTCAGTGCTCAATTTTCTGATCATGGACGTACCTGCGCATTAGATCGACGCTACCATGCCTTGATTTGGGGAACACCTCAGCGCAACGTCTGGACAATTGATGCATCACTTGGCCGTTCGCCCCATAACCGGACAAAGCAAGCTGTCATCCATAACCAAAACCCTTATGCTCGTCATGCGGTTACACATGTTTCTCTACTTGAAAAATATGGTTCTCATGCTGACTCTACATCTTTTGCTAGCCTTCTGGAATGTCGCCTAGAAACTGGACGCACCCATCAAATCCGTGTTCATATGTCTCATATTGGGCATCCACTCATAGGCGATACAGTTTATGGAAACGCTTTTAAAACAAAATCAAACACATTCAACCCCACTATTAGAAATGCAATCGATCAATTCAACCGACATGCACTCCATGCTACCAGTCTTACTTTTGAACATCCTTCTATCGGTAAAGTTATGTCGTTTTCTACACCATTGCCTCAAGATATGGCTAAACTTATTAAGCTTTTTAAAAAAATGAATTGAAACTTTTCCCCTTCTCAAGATTTCATAATAAAATATCTTTTTTTGAACAAAATTGAAAAATATGCTAGAGTGAGGTTATGAGGATAGTTAGCTATCTGAAACAGAGAATTTGCCTTATTAGGGAATTCAAACAAAAGGAGGGTGCTATATGGCCCATATGAATTTGTTATCAGTAATGACAGGTGATGGTGGTTTAAACCGTTACTTGGAAGAAGTCCGTCGTTTTCCAATGCTTGAGCCAAAAGAAGAATATATGTTAGCTCAGCGTTACCGTGAGCATAATGATCTAAAAGCTGCGCATAGGTTGGTCACCAGTCATTTGCGTCTCGTAGCTAAAATCGCTATGGGATATCGAGGCTATGGACTCCCCATTGGGGAAGTTATTTCAGAAGGAAATATTGGACTCATGCAAGCGGTTAAACGTTTCGAACCAGAACGGGGTTTTCGTCTTGCAACCTATGCAATATGGTGGATTAAAGCATCAATCCAAGAATATGTATTACGGTCTTGGAGCTTGGTGAAAATGGGGACAACAGCTAATCAAAAGCGCTTGTTTTTCAACCTTCGTAAATTAAAAAGTAAACTTCAAGCACTTGATAGCGGCGATCTCAATGCAGAACAAGTGAAAGAAATTGCAACCCAGTTGAATGTCACAGAAGATGAAGTTGTATCAATGAATCGTAGGCTTGGTGGTGACACTTCACTCAACGCACCAATTCGGACAAAAGAAGGGGAAAACAGCGAGTTACAAGATTGGTTGGTGGATGAATCTAACGATCAAGAACAAATTTTAATTGAAAAAAGTGAATTAGAAAATCGCCGTTCCATGCTCATAAATGCCATGGACAATCTCAATGAACGCGAAAAACGTATATTCAAAGCGCGTCGTTTAAGCGATGTACCACTAACCCTAGAAGAACTCTCTGGTGAATTTAACATCAGTCGAGAACGAGTAAGGCAAATTGAAATGCGTGCTTTTGAAAAAGTGCAAAACTCTATCAAAGATTTTGCTTTATCTCAAAGTTAAGTATAAAATTCTAGAATTAAGTATAAAGTCAATTGTTTGCGCATTCTAAGGTGAAAATGAAAAAAGCATATATTGACTTTATACTGGTAAATTAACCTATAGAATTCTTTGAGATATTGATATGTGAACTTTATTGAGTACGTTTAGTATAATTGATAAAAAAGGCTGTAGAGAACTCTCCACAGCCTTTTATTTTTTTGCATCTATGTTTTATTTTTTTGACCAAGAACTGTTAACTTATCTTGTTGTGCAAGCCATTGTCCAATAACTTCATTAAAAATAGACTTACCTGTTGGTCCTTTTGCAAAGGTTAATTCACTTATACGCCCGTTTTTATCCGTTAACACCAAACGCATCCAATCTAATTCTCGCATCAATTGTAAATTTCGATCAAGAAATGGATGATTACCACTCAATGCGACAAGAAAAAAGTCATCGTTAATCTTTGCAGCAATGGTTCTTGTTAAAGCCTGTCCAATGGATTGTTCACTTGCTTTAAAGGTTAATGCTTGAACATTGCTTATAGCTTTACCTAAAAATTTATCCGAAAGAATAAAAATAAGGTCCATAATATATGAAGCAGGAAATGACTGATCGGTATTACGACGTAAAATTAACCGTAATGATATCCCTTCATCAGGAATTGTTATATCACCTTGTATAGTTGTTTCTTCTGGAGCCCCCTTCACTTGAGACTCTTTTATAAGCGTCCAGCGAGCACTTCCCGTTGCTATCTTTTCTGCATCATAATTTGTACGTGCTTGATAGAAAACAGCTTCACCTGATTTTTCAAGCAATCGCAAATTGCTGGCAACAACTGTTGAGATTCCTTCCTCATCTGAAGAATCTGTCGCTTTTTTTAAACCAACATCAATTTCACTTCCATCCTCTAATAAGCGTTGTGTTAACTTCCTTTTAATTGAAAGTGCCTTTGGTACTCTATGAGAAGCTTGAAGATTTTCTCCTAACAACTGATGATCATTTGATATAAATACACGCCCACCAACAAAAAAAATACCAACAGTTAAAACAACAAAACCAACAACAGAAATAGCACTTATCACAATACGTCTTTGCACCAATGATTTATTAGTACGACGTAAAGCTTGAGAAAAAATATGCGAAACAATATGCGGATTATCTTCCTGCGAAGAAGAAACCTTTAACACACCGCTATTAACATGCTGAGAAGGCAAATAAGCCTCCATATTAACAGGCTCTGCATCTGGTATATCTGATACACAAGGCTCATCAAATATCTTGTTATCCATTGAACGTATAACAAAATCCTGATTTCTTTTTATGTTGACCACTGAAAATTCATTATTCTTTGACCATAGGTTTTTTTTTGTAACTTTCTTATCTTCATTTATATTTGTGGGATTCCACCCAATAACTGAAGCAAGCAACTTCTTTTCAACTGCTAAATATTCTTCCTCAACAGTTGCAATAGAACTTTGAAGAATCTTTCTTTGTTCATCCGCTATTATTTGTGGTATTTTTGCTGTTAAAAATTGATGTTCTAGTGTTTCAGTAGCCCGCTTATAAATCCGCTTACGCACTTGCGGTGTAACATTATTTTGTGCATTAATCGCCTTTTTTAAGATTCCAACGAAATCTACCATTTCCTCTATAATCTCTCTTAAACTGAGAAAAAAACAGCAGTAAAGCTAAAAAACTTTATTTTAGCCTTCTAAATTGATTGTCATTTATACTGGTACAACTATTATAATAGTGTAAAATGAATATAAAAAATAAACAATGCTATTTTGCACCTTTCTCTCACACGCTCTAAAAAATTTTCTTTGTAAAAAATACAGAAACGAACAAAGAACACATATAGAAATCTAAAAACAATAATCAATTTGCAAAGGGATCTGTAATGAGAATAGTATCTTCACGCTCTGGACTCGTGGATAATAAAGCCACTTTCGTATTAATCAATTCTTCAATATAGCGTATATATTTAACAGCCTGCACTGGTAAATCTTCCCACCTCAATACATGTGCTGTTTTTTCCTTCCAGCCTTCTAATGTTTCATAAATAGGCTTCACCCGAGCCTGAGCCCCCATGGAAGAAGGTAAATAATCAATCCTTCTACCATCAAGCTCATAACCAATACAAATTTTTATTTCATCCAAACCATCTAAAACATCAAGTTTTGTCAATGCTATACCTTGAACACCGCAAATTGTTACCATCTGACGGACTAAGATAGCATCAAACCAACCACATCGACGCTTTCGACCCGTTACAACACCAAATTCATGTCCACGCACTCCTAGAAATTCACCAATATCATTTATCTGTTCTGTCGGAAACGGACCCTCTCCAACGCGTGTGGTATAAGCTTTTGCAATACCCAACACATAATGAATTGCACTAGGCCCCATCCCTGAACCTGTACATGCCTGCCCAGCGACTGTATTCGATGACGTTACATAAGGATAAGTTCCAAAATCATTATCGAGTAAAGCACCTTGCGCACCTTCAAAAAGAATGTGTTTTCCTCCCCGATACCCTTCATCTAAAAGACGCCACGTACAATCCATAAAGGGCAAAATTTTATCCGCTACTTGCATCAATTCATCATAAAGCGCTTGAGAATCAATCTCTTCAACACCCATTCCACGACGCAAAGCATTATGATGCCTCAAAAGCCGCTCAATCTTAGCCATAAGCGTATCTTTTTCTGCTAAATCCATCACTCGAATAGCACGCCGTCCCACCTTATCTTCATAAGCCGGTCCAATACCACGCTTTGTTGTACCAATCTTTAAACCAGATAAACCGCTTTCTCGAATCGCATCAAGATCACGATGCAAAGAAAGAATCAAAGGAGCATTTTCAGCAATACGTAAAATTTCTGGTGTAATTTTTATACCCTGATCATATAGTTTTTTTAATTCTGCAACAAAATGATGAGGATCAACAACAACACCATTACCAATGATTGATAACTTTCCACGCACTAAACCAGACGGTAAAAGTGATAATTTATAACTCACTCCATCAATAACCAATGTGTGGCCAGCATTATGCCCCCCTTGATATCTCACCACAATATCTGCTCGCTCAGATAACCAATCTACAATTTTACCTTTGCCTTCATCACCCCATTGTGTACCGACAACAACTACATTGGCCATAACTTTCTCCGTCTGTTTGGTCAAAAAAACCAGCATTCAAAAACAAATGCTTCTTTATAACGAAACCTTAGAGCAAGTGCGACTCCTCATTTCAGATTTTTCTCAATCTTTAAGTGATTAAATTTTTTAATTTATGATATAAATTTGTCATTTTTGCCACAAAAAGCGAAAAAATAGAGATTTTAATTTGTGCTTTACCTAACACCTGACAAAGCATTCATTCCCCCTCTTAATCTTTTACAATTAATGTAATACTTAAAGGCTGTTTGTCTAATACAAGAATACGAAAGATTATCATAATCTCTCGTATTTTTTCTGTTTAAAAACGCGTTGTAAAAATCGCCAATAATTATTTAAAGCTGTGCTTTTTCAACTTGGAACGCCCATTCAAGCCATTCTGTTAAAATTTCAAGATCGGAAGCTTCAATTGTTATACCCGCCCAAATTCGAAGCCCAGGAGGAGCGTTGCGATATGAACCGATATCATAAGCGACCCCTTCCTCATCAAGACGTTTCACAACCGCTTTTATAAAAGATACTCGCTTTTCCGTATCCAAAGCAGTAATCACTGGATCCACAATATCTAAACAAATAGCGGTGTTAGAACGTACTTCAGGATCTTTTGCCAAATATTCTAACCATGGCGTTTTGCGAACAAAAGCATCAAGTACAGAAAAGTTTTTCTCAACCCGTGCTCTTAATGCCGCGGCACCTCCTAGAGACTTTGCCCACTTCAACCCATCAAGAAAATCCTCAACACAAAGCATAGAAGGCGTATTGATTATCTTTCCTTTAAAAATATCTTCGTTCAACTTTCCATTTTTCGTCATACAGAAAAGTTGGGGCATCGGCCAAACTGGAATATGATTCTCAAGCCTCTCAACAGCACGAGGACTTAAAATCACCATACCATGTGCAGCCTCACCTCCCAAAACTTTCTGCCATGAAAAAGTGACAACATCTAATTTTGAAAAATCAAGATATTGCGCAAAAGCTGCAGATGTTGCATCACAAATGGTTAATCCAGCCCGCTTATGCGGAATGAAATCCGCATTAGGAATACGCACCCCAGAAGTTGTGCCATTCCATGTAAAAACAACATCACGATCAAAGTCAAGTTGTGTTAAATCTGGTATTTCACCATAAGGAGCTTCGAAACGACGCACATCAGAAAGCTTTAATTGCTCGACAACATCTTTATTCCACCCAAATCCAAAACTTTCCCACGCTGCCATATCAATGCCACGCTCACCTAATAGAGACCATAGAGCCGCCTCAACAGCACCGGTATCTGAACCTGGCATAATTCCTATACGATGATCAGAAGGAACCTCAAGGATCTCACGAGTTAAATTAACAACTTCAGCAAGTTTTAATTCTGCTTCTCTCGATCTATGTGAACGCCCAACTAATGCATTTTTAAGAACATCAAGAGTCCAACCAGGCCGTTTGCTACAAGGGCCTGAAGAAAAATTAGTATTATTGGGACGACGGCTTGGTTTTTGTAACATTATCATTATTTCTCCCCTTTTGGATGTTTGTTTTTCTTTATAAAGAAAAACAAATCACTATAAAGACTACTCAATAGTCTTTAAAAAAATCAAAAATGTTTTCTCTTTATTTCGTAAGCTTAAAATTCACGGAAACTTTGTAAAAAAATCTTTTTTAATCATGCTGTTAGATCGATTCTTTTATTTTTTTCGTATCACCACCACGATAAGAATAGCATTCTGATAACAACACACTAACGTATCATAACATACCTATCAAGTTTATTTTATAATAAAAATTCATTGATCACTCTCTAGAATAGGGAGATAAACTTATTAAAAAATCAATTATTTTTCTTTTGATGACTGGACAGAGAAAATTTTAATGTTATAACCACAAACAATTTACATGTTTTATGAAACATGCCCAGATAGCTCAGTAGGTAGAGCAGCGGACTGAAAATCCGCGTGTCCGTGGTTCGAATCCGCGTCTGGGCACCATTTTGTATCTTTAACATATTGAAATATATAGATTTTTTCTTTAAACCGCCATTTTCAGACCACCTTTCAGACCACCTTCTACGGTTTATATAATTTTACCTAATTTGTTCTTATTTGCTCCTTATTTTTCTTTGGAGTGAAGTCTAAGATCTCTTTTTTTCTCCATCTCACTGCTCTCCCTAGCTTATATGGCTCCGGAAACAACCCCTGAAGCACCCAATTGCGAATCGTTGTTGTGGATACACTAAAAAGCTGTGCACACTCACGTGTCGTTACATATCTATCTCCATCATCAAATATCATCTCATTACCTTTCTCTTTTTTATATTAATTAAATGGGCGGGGGTGCTGGGAGGAGAGAGCACCCCCATAGGTTCAAGCAGCTTTTGTCAAAATCTTTTGCATTTCTTGTTCTATTTCCCCTAAAAAGATTTCGACAGCTTTATTGATCTCTTCAATGTGTTTCTCATCGCGGTTGACGCGTTTGATTTTCATTCTCAAACCAGTAGATTTGCCTACAAAGTTTGGATTATAGCTCATGAAATCACACCATT
>NZ_JBHILQ010000149.1:0-617 GCF_042193395.1 Bartonella sp. TT29SHDZB | reverse complement strand
TCGTTGCCTTGGAGCGTCCATGTCGTGAATGAAGGGGTAAGAGGACGTCGCCGACTCACCAAGTTCCATCTCGACGCAATTATCAAATAGTTTCCGCTGTAAACAAATAAAACTTCATGTTAACATGGACGATATTTCCTCTATACTTACCAAGGAAACTTACAATATCGAGGGTGTCCTTGTCATATTCGTCGCTCTGCAAGGAAGAGTAATGCATGTACTCTTGTTTGATGTTGTCTAGAACGACGATATGGAAATGGTCATGCAAAATTATTGGCATGATGACGATGTCGACTTCATGGACGTTCCGCGCAGCATCGTCGATCATGCTGAGAGCCTCGGTACCCGTGTCGTTGTCCTGGGACAGGTATAGCGCTAGTGGACGGGTAATCAAAGCGCGCCTCTAATAAGGATACGGTTCAAGCTTCAGCGACTTCTGAAGGATGCAGACGAACACATCAACGACATCGTCTGTCACCATATCCTTTCCGTCCAGTAACGTGAACACATTCAATCGTGTAGTATGAACTGCGTCGTTCCTCCAAACGACAGTCCTAATGTTAAATATTATCGCACATAGTCAAACAACACAGACATGTTTTATACCGAAACGGATA
>NZ_JBHILQ010000148.1:0-622 GCF_042193395.1 Bartonella sp. TT29SHDZB | reverse complement strand
TCGTAATTTACATAGGCACGACGCAAGTTACGCATGTAGGACATATTCTAAACAGCTATGTAACATATTACACGTATAAGAGTTAATGTACACAGTAAGATGATAATTTACACATATAAGTAATATTATACACAATTAATAATTATTGTACACATATAAGCAATAATCATGCACAGTGGTAGTCGATTACCTGTCCACACGGGTGTTCAAAAAATGGTCAATTGCTAAACGCTCCAACGGGTTCAAGCGCCCGAGACCCGGATAGTTCTTCTTCGATGGGAGGAAACCCGGCGGGGTCTTCACTTCCTGGTCCTCCACTTCCTCGTAAGGAACCAAAGCAAGACTTGGGTTTCCACTTTGCATATTCTTCATCATACTTATTGATTTGATATAATCGTCCACTTTCCTTAAGGCGTCCTCATTAATATCGATGGACTCCGTTGAAGTCGAGTCGGACGGCAACAGTGACTCCCGCTGGGAGAAGGAAGGCATATTCTTCACTTCCTGTTGCGCTTTCCCACCCCGGGGCCTTGCGGCTCGTGCTCCCTTTGGTCCGGCCTTTTTAGGGGTAGATTTCTTTGCCGGGGCTTTTCTTTGGGGGGCCTTCCTCGGTGGGGCCTTC
>NZ_JBHILQ010000147.1:0-625 GCF_042193395.1 Bartonella sp. TT29SHDZB | reverse complement strand
TATCAATATGTGTTATTTTTATGTTGACAAAGTGTAGCAAATCGTATTTAATGACAGCACTGTACTTGGTCGTATTGTGTCTAGAGAGGGAAATGTACAGTTCAAAATCCCCGCAAATGCGGGGTTTTTTATTATCTGGAGGGTGTATTTTATGACATCACAAAATACAGAACAGGCTCCACAACCCATTAAAAAGCGTATACCACCAAAGGCAGGTCAAGGGCGTGTCAAAGGCGTTCCGAATAAGATGACGCGCATTTTAAAAGAAGCAGTGGTTAAGGCTGCTGAGAATGCTGGGAATAAAATTGGCAAGGATGGTTTGATTTCTTATTTGGAAAAACAGGCTATGGAATGCCCCGCTGCTTATTTAGCATTGCTTGGTAAGGTGTTGCCTTTACAGGTAACAGGTGAAGATGGGGGAGCCATTAAGGTGATAACGCGTGTAGAAATCGCGCCTTTGGTCAATGACGACACGACAGATTAGTATTGTTCCAAAGCTTATACCGATTTTTACAGATAAGGCTTTGGTGCGTGCTGCTTGGGGTGGACGAGGGTCTGGAAAGACAAGATCATTTGCCTTGATGGCTGCTTTAAAAGGCTATCAATTTGGTATGCAAGGGATATC
>NZ_JBHILQ010000146.1:0-629 GCF_042193395.1 Bartonella sp. TT29SHDZB | reverse complement strand
GGTGGTGGCTACGCATACTATAGAAGTAACGACGGCCCCTTTATTGTCTACAAAACAAACATTGGACATGGTGGAAGCTCTATTTATGGGGGGGCTGGTGGTGGTTGCAGTGATGGTATCGCAAAAGGGGGTTACAGTGGGAAAGGCGGCAATGGTGGTGATGGAAATGGTTTTACCAGCGGCGGTGGCGGTGGCTATTTTCCAGGAAAATCTGGTGGAGATGGCGGCAATGGTGGTGACGGAGCAATCTTGTTGAGATTTTTTATCTAGGAGTTTTTTATGAAATATGCAGTTGTTGAAAATGGTGTGGTAACAAATATTATTGTAGCCTCAGAAGATTATGTTCACGCCTTTGATGGTGAAGCTATCCCCTCAAGTGAAGCGCAGATCGGCTGGACTTATAAGGATGGAGTGTTCTCTCCTCCTATTGTTGATGAAAACACAAAACAGCTCTCATCTACTGAAATGGCAGAAATAGACGCACCCGTAGAGCTCATAAAAGAACCACAAGAGAAAGATAATCAAATCTAGGCTATTAGGCTTGTATGATTTTCTTTCTTTAAAGTCCTTTTTGACTGACAGTGTCAGGCTTATGAGAGAGTGTAGATAATTGTTATGGTCTCTTCATT
>NZ_JBHILQ010000145.1:0-635 GCF_042193395.1 Bartonella sp. TT29SHDZB | reverse complement strand
ATATTGGCAAAAGCATCTTCAATATGTTTGCCTCCTGCCTGAATACGGGCACTCATGGCATTAAAACCACGCGCGGCACTCTCAGGAACAATACCAGCAGAAATCATCGCTGTACCAAATGCCGCAGTTTCGCGCGCGGTGAGCTTAAACATGGTTGCCGCACCGGTGGCACGATTGGTAAAATCAGACACCTCACTTGCCTTTGCCGCCATGTGATTAGAGAGATGATTGATAGCATCGCCTAGATCTTCAATGCCTGCCTGATTAAGCTTAAAGACATTGCGCAATTTGGCAAAGCGCTCCCCAATCTGATCTCCCGTCATATCAAAAGCAACAGCCGCTTTGGCAGCATAAATGCTAAAAGCTTCCAGATCTTGTTCGCCAATCCCTGCTTGGCTGGCACTGGTCATCAATTCTAAGACTTCACGCGCCGCTAGCGGAATCTTGGTGGAGGTTTCAAGCGCAAAACGGCGCAATTCCTTTAAGCGATCAAGGGGGGCATCGAGAACCTTTTCTAATCCCTTCATCGATTGATCAAATTGCATGGCTTTATAGAGCGGTGCAATTAAGGTTGCTGTTTGCGCAATGGCACCCACCATGCGCCCCCGCGCTTGGATAAAAGCATTTTCCGCATT
>NZ_JBHILQ010000144.1:0-636 GCF_042193395.1 Bartonella sp. TT29SHDZB | reverse complement strand
AGCAATATTTTTCAAGAAATTGCAAAAGCGGCTTTTGAAAGCAAAAAAGCAGAGTTGAAAAATGAAGGTAAAAACGGCCGCTGGTTTTCTCCACTAGAGTTGCACGTGATTCCACACATAGGCAGCCTATCTATAGAAAAATTAACGGCTAATATCATTCGCAATGTTCTCTCACCCCTTTGGCATGAAAAAGCAGATACAGCACGAAAAGCGTTAAACCGTATTAACATTTGCTTGAAATATGCGGCGGCTCTTGGTTTGGAAGTTGATCTACAAGCTTGTATGAAAGCACGCGCCCTTTTGGGAAAACCCCGTGCTACACCAACAAATATTCCTGCTATGCCATGGCAAGAAGTTCCGGCATTTTATCAGAGCTTGGATGATAATATCCTTTCAAATTTAGCACTGAAGCTCTTGATTTTGACTGGAGTACGGTCGTATCCATTGCGCTATTTGCGTCTCGAACAAATAGATAAAGATATATGGACGATACCAAAAGAAAACATGAAAGGTATTGTAGGGAAAGTTTCAGACTTTCGCGTGCCACTAAGTGATGAAGCTTTGAGAGTTATTGAAAAAACTCTCCCCTTTGAAAAGAATGGTTTTCTCTTTTCTGGTCTTAGAGGCAACCCCATT
>NZ_JBHILQ010000018.1:0-28420 GCF_042193395.1 Bartonella sp. TT29SHDZB | reverse complement strand
AATCGTTTGTTTCTAAATTTTCAAAATCAATTTCTCTTTTTGATAAAATAATATTTTTATTTTTTTTGTTATTGTTAATGTTAATGGCATCATCTAGCATTGCATAAGCATTGCTTGTAGCATTGCTATTAGCATTTTTAGCATAATTACAAGCATAAGTTGTATTTTTATCCCATCTTGCCTTTGCTGCCTTTTGTGCTCTTTCTGAAAACTTATTTAAATTATCATTTGAGTTATTGAGTTCCTCTTCAACTCTTAAACTCCACAAACGACCATCTTCTAAACGTATGATCTTCTCATCGCGTAATAAGATGTCTAATGTATTTTTTAGAACTCTCACTGAACAACCTGCCCACCGTGCTAATTTGGGAGCATCTTCAATAATAGGGCGGCGCTCTTCATACATATATAAGACAAGTGTCATATAAAGACCTTTTTCCACTATACTCATGCCACTAACATCAACAATCCATTGTGAAGAAAAAAGCCTCGTCCATGGCAACTTAGTTGACATACTTCACCTCCCTTTCTTTATTATTATTGCAAGTGAAATTATCTAGCTCTTCAGTGACGTTATTGAGTTCTTTTTCAACTTCTGAATTCCACAACCCACCATTGTCTAAACGTATGATGAAGCCACCTTCAATCAAGGAATTCAAAGCTGCTTCAAACTCTTTTACTGGATAACCAACCCAAAAAGCTAATACCCTTAAGTCCTTTAAAATAGGCTTACCAGTATGGAGCATTAGAAGTCGCAACATGACATAGATACATTTCTCGGTCGGCGACAAAAAACCAAGAGTAAGAAGCCATCTGTCTGCAAAAAGCCTCGTCCATGGTAATTTAATGGACATACCCCAATTCCCTTTCTTTAACTAAATATAAAATTGCTAAAGCATCTGCTTCATTATCATCACATGGCTTGTGTCCTTTAAGACACATTGCCTTAATCATCTCTTCTTTCGACGCATTCCCCTTGCCTGTCGTCGCTTTCTTAATCGTACTTACTGGTATCCCCTCATACGGTATCTGATGCTGTTCACACCACGCCGTTAACGTTGCTAACAAACCACCGTAAACATGCGCTGCATCTGTACCTTTATGACGCCTCACCTCTCTTCAAAATACACCGCGTCAATTTGACCTGCTGTCTGCTTTATTTCTGATAGCCATTGCTTAAAACGCAAGTAACGCATCCCACCGCCTTCAAAACGGCGTGATTGAAAATTCACGGTACCACTGAATATGTCACCACTTGCACCACGTATCGCCCACCCCGTTTTGGTACCTAGATCAAAACAAAGAATCGTGTTAATCACAGCGCCGCTCCATACACAATGTGTTATACAGAGAAATAAAGAAATCACATATTACAGCGGGTGTTGAACGCCGCAAAGAAAAACCAACAGCTGCCCAAAATTTTCTAAAAGCCCTTAATGGACTTTTTAATTGGGCTATCGATCAAGAACTTCTGGAGAATAACCCAACTTTAGGAATAAAAAGACCTCCTCTCAACAACAAAGATGGATTTGCTGTTTGGACAGAAGAAGATGTTGAAAAATATTATCACCATTGGTCACATGGTTCACATGAACGCGTCTGGATTGATATTCTTCTTTACACGGGTTTGCGTCGTGGTGATGCGGTACGAATTGGTTGGAAAGATGTCAAAGATAATATCATTCATCTCAAGACAGAGAAAAGTAAATTCCAAACAGATGTTTTTCTACCCATTTTGCCTGAATTAGCAGAAACTCTAAAAATTGGTCCTATTGGAAATGAAACATTCATTTGCGGAAAAAACGGAAATAAACTCGTAAAAGAAAGTTTTGGAAACTTATTCCGTGAAGCGTGTAATGCGGCGGGAATCAAAAAATCAGCACATGGCTTAAGAAAATTAGCAGCAACACGCGCCGCTAATTCAGATGCAACAGTATCACAACTCAAGGCAATTTTTGGATGGACCGACGACAACATGGCATCTCTTTATACAAAAAGCGCAGATCGCAAAAGGCTAGCTATAGAAGCGATAAAAAAGCTCCAAAAAAATGAGGGATAGTGCTATAAAAAATATTAATGGAATCAATAATGATAAATTTCCCCCCATATCGCAATAACTCATTTATTTTATTTAAAATTATTGAATCTCTGGGGCACCATTTTTTTGTAAATAAATTTTTTATTTTACACATACTTATGAATGAATTGGCTTTTAAAACCTTGTCTGTTAAAGTTTATGCTTTCTGCCTCTGCATAATTTAGCGTTTTTAAGTTCTATTCTTGAAAAACTATGCAATACCTTAACAAACTATCTATTGATCTATGCGTATTACTCAATAATTTTTTCTTCCATTCTAATTAACTTTTTGCTTATCCCACAGAAAAAGCATTATAAATATACCTAATTTCCAGTCATATCTGGAAAGACAAAATAATTCAAAAATACACGACCGGAATTTAATATAATTTATCAAACATTTATTATTATTACGAAAACGTTCGTTAGAACTTAAAAAATATTGCTTTGTGAAAAATTTTTAAACAGAAAAAAATGATAAAGATCATAATTACCTTTCATTTTTTCAGAAAAAACTATCATGTTTAAAAATGAAACTTTTAGATAACACACTCAAAGAATTAACTTATGAAGAATTATTTTAATTGAAACTTAAATAGTTTTACAAAGAATGCTTTAAAATGCGTATTAAAATGATTGACCTTTTGCAAGAAATTTGTCAAAAGGCATATCTAGTTTGGAGGGGTGGCCGAGCGGTTTAAGGCACCGGTCTTGAAAACCGGCGTGCAGGAGACTGTACCGTGGGTTCGAATCCCACCCCCTCCGCCACAGCACTTTTATGGTGCTATAACTTATTGATTTCATGTGTGTTTTTTCAAGGTGCGGGATTCGTAAATAAAGGTTCGGGAATAGGATTCTCGAACATGCTTCTACGAAGCGCATGCTTGTTTGCTAACTTTCTCTAATAATTTTTTAAATTCTGCTAAATCCTGTTGTGAAAGATTATGTAAATTTCTAACAAACATGCCAACAATTTCACGACTCAACGGATTAGAAGGCTTTATAGTGAAGCTTTTACGACAAGCATCCGATTCTCTTCTCAAAATTTCTGCTACCTCTTGATCTAAAGTATAGAGTTCAATTATCTTTTCCTCTAATCCTACAGGAACAGATCTTTTGCCAATTTCTACAGATGATAAAAATGCTACAGATATATCTAATTTTTTAGCCATATCTAAAAGGCGTTCTGAATGATCAATGCGAAGTTTGCGTAAGGTTTTACCAAATGGTGTTGGCATCTAAAAAATCCTATTAAAAAAGAAGCTCTCTCGTGATTCTAGCAGAAATTCTCAGGTTTTGGTTAGCTCCTTTTAAAAATTGACTTCCTACTCTCCTTAATACACAAGGTTGTATAGCATGACGGATAAATCTCTTGACATAGGTTTGAAATGTAGTACATTGTAGTACAATTAAGTAGGAGGTTTAGTAATGGGAAAAATTCAAGCCCGCATACCTGATGAAGTTCAAGAAATTGCAAGTGCAGTTATTAAGTCTACGGGTTTAACTATATCGGATGCAGTGCGCATGTTTATGACCCGCATTGCTAGAGATAGAGCATTACCACTTGATCTATTCCAACCAAATCCGGAAACATTACAAGCTATCGAGGATGCCGAAATGGGACGCGTCGAACGTACATCATTAGACGGCTTAAGGACCATGATACGCTCAGATAGAACCGAAGCACGTAAATCTGAAAAGCAAACCTAAGCTTGCTATGCGGGAAATTGTCTATACGCGTTCATTCCGCCGTGACCTTAAACGTGAAAGCAAAGGTAAATATGCTAATGCACTAGAGGAGGATTTGCTGCTTGTGGTCAAAGCGTTAGCGGAGAATGAACCGCTAAAGGCGCATTGGAGAGATCATGCACTAACAGGTCAGTGGCGCAATTGTCGTGATTGTCACATAAAGCCGGATTTAGTTTTGATCTATCGAAAGCCAGATGCCAAAACACTAGAGCTTTTACGACTTGGTTCCCATTCTGAACTGCGTTTATAATTGGATCTCCAATTCATAGTAATAAAGAATTTTACGAAATTTTTTCTTTTATGACAGTTGTTCAGTTCTTTGAAAACCACTGCTTTAAATGTGCAATGACATTATCTAGCGCGTCCATGAGGCGTGCAAAATCGAGGATAAGCAAAAAAAGAAAAAATGCTATCCACTTCATCAAGCGAGACATCATTTTCACGCTTTGATAGGTGATGATCATTTCTTGAAGCATTTCTTTTTCTGATTCTGTAAGCTCTGTGTGTTTTTTGGATTTTTTTCTAACCATGTTTCCACCCACACAAGCGTTCACCTAGATTATTGTGCTTTAAGATCTCTCTTGCTAAATTGGAACTGATGGCGTTCAGATCTTGCCGGCTTAAATAAATAGGTAACCAACCAACACAAGAAGAAGCATATTTATTTGTCGCGCAACCAGTGAGAGAGAGCAGCACGCATATCAGCATCACTTTTTTGATTAACTTCACTTTCCACCTCAAGCCGTGTTGTGGCTGCTTTTAAAGCTTTTTCTGTTTGCTTTTGTTGCTCTACTTTTTTCCCAAGAGTAAAAGCTTTTGCTAAGGCAATAAAAAAAGCGGCTAAAGCCGCACCTGTTACCATCAAGTTTCTTTTCATCCATAAGATCATAGGCGGTGCTCCTGAAAGCGTTTAGCAACAAAGAAAATGCCAGTACATGCCGCTAAAACCATAATGGCGGCTAAAGCCCATTGGATTGGTCCATTGCCCGCTAAAAACCCACCAAGACCTGAGAAAGAACCAATAATCGGTGCCAATGCTTCTGCTTTGAGAAACCCTGTTGGTTGTTTCGTTTCTACTGTTTGATAATTAGAAGAAACATAAGCCCCTTTCGCCCATAGCCCTGCCTCTGCTACACGCCGGTGTACGAGACCTTGTAAACGTTTTCCTCCCGCTTTGGTCCATTTCTGCAATTCGGTTGGTACCGCTTCATAATCCCCCCGATTAAGCCTTTTAAGCAATGTAGAGTTTTGGAAAGCTGCAATACCCACATTATAACAAAAGGAAACAAGAGCGCCGAACTGCTCGTCGCTTAAATTCACACAAACTGCTTTTTCTACCGCCCTCTCATATTGCCGCAAATCTGCTAAAAGCATGTTTTCAGCTTTTTTTTCTGTAATCACCATACCCTCAACAACTGTTGGTTGACCGGCTTTTTTCGTATGACCATAACCAATCGTCCATATGCCAGAAGCATCTTGATAAGCCTGCAAGCGCAAACCTTCCCACTTTTTTAAACAGTATAAACAGTCTTTACTTATTTTCCGTGCCATTGTTCAATTCACCTTATAAATATACCTTTATGAGTACTGCTCCATCACCGCCGTCGCCGCCAATTTTGTCGCTTCCGTGTTTCCCATCAAAATATCCACCGCCGCCGCCGCCACATTCTTTACCACCTCTACCACCGTTACCACCTTTGTAACTCTCACCACCCTGCCCCATGATAGAACCCTTACATTTACCGCCACCGCCGCCGCCGCCGCCAAGAAAAGAACTTCCACCAGTACCAGCTCTCTTGCCGTCGACTCCACTTCCTCCACCATTACCACCAGAAAAAATAAAGCTTTCACCACTGCTGCCCTCCCTGTTTCCTCCTCCATCGCCGCCTTTCCCTCCAAAGTTAACGAGAGTCATGGAAACGGAATATCCTCCTTCTGCTGTAACAAGCCCTTTGATCATTGTTCTACCACCATTGCACAAAATGTTACTGTCATTACCTTTACCACCACGACCAATGTAAGCTGTTTTTAATTTATCTAAATCAGAACCTTTCATTTTAACATGCACACATTGACCGCCGCCGCCGCCGCCATCCTTAACGCCACCACCTCCACCGCCCCAAGCCCATACTTCGATATCGGTGTCAGCAGTAATACCATCAGGCAATGGAATATCTCCGCTTTCTGTCATCAGAATTTCAACAGGTTTTCTAACCCCGCCATCATTGTTGCCGCTACTACCGCCGCTGCTATTGCTACTATTTGCTTTGATTGAAGCCATCAGTTTGGCTGGTGAGATAAGTGCATCCACTGTTTTTGTGCCATCAATCCAGTCTTGTTTGGCAAGAGGTTGAATGAGATCAACTTTTTTCTGTACACTATGCGCTGTATCTTGCGCTTTATCGGCTACCGTTTGTGCCGTAGTAGCAATAGCTTTTGCATCCGTAGCATTCGTTTTTGCAATATTCGCTGTATTTAATGCAACATTTGCAACGTTCTTTGCCTGAATTGCTGCATCAAGCCCTTGCTGTGCTCTTTCCTTTGCGTGTTGTGCAACATCTTCAACTTTATCAATTTTTGCAATCTGTGCACGTTCTGGAGGGGTTAAGATAAGATGCGTATTCCCCTCTTTCATATTCTCCATATCAAAGGCATCTTTTTCTATTTTATCTGGATCATAAACTGGTTTTGACATACCAAAAGACTTTGAGCCTACAAAATAACTAATGGTATTTTTGAGATCTACCGGAGATATGGGATAATAAACACCTTCACTTCCCTTATGCCACTTTTCTATTGTTGGTTGGGTAGCACTCAACCATCGTAGTTTTGATCTTTCCTCTGTGGTTAAGATCTTTTTTGTAGGACCCTCGTTCATATTTTCCATAGAAAATACATTTGCCCCCACATTATCGGGATCATATGTAGCAGCCTTCATATCGCCAATCCCTAAAGGCGATATTTTTACCCAGCCAGCGCCTGATAAAATCGCATTCTCACGAGCTTCACCACTTGCTTCAATATCACAAATTGTGACCTTATTTTTGTAAGCAAGAGCTCCAATATCTCTCTTTGCAACCGCATCATCAGCTTTTTTTCCTTGAGCAGCAGTTGCAAAATATTCTACCTCATAAGCTGCTGCACTCCCCACTGAAATAGGTGCGAGAGCCTTACTATTTAAAACACCTTCTTTGACTTCTTTCTTTGTTGCTGGTTCAAGCTTAAATATATGTGTGTGATAGGGTAATGGCATCGCGTTTCATTCCTTAATCAGTTCGTTGTCTTGTTGTGTGAAGAGAGGACTGCAATTCATCAATAAGTTTTTGCATGGTCTCGAGACGTTTATCTGTCGCTTCTTTATATTCTGCCAAAGCGCTTAAAAGATCATGCTGTATGTCGCTTTTGACAAGATCAAGCACCTTATTTAAGGGTGCATGGACCATTCTATTGCTTGCATAAAAAAGGACGCGGATTTGCTCCGCGTCCGCAATATCATCAATAGCAGACGGATTATTGATCATTTGAAAAACTCACGATTTTATGGCATAAACAACCGGTACATTAACAGGGCGTGTTTCTGCCTCGCCCGTTGAAGAAAGTGTTATCTTGTGCGTATGCACTCCAGCAGGTTGTGTTGTTCCTCCAAGAACGGCATAGTGATAAGAGGGGTTTCTTCTACCAATATCATTGGCACTCCATCCCACTCCATTATACTGAAACTCGTGTGTATGCTGCCCCGCCGATTCAACACTACAAGCATGTGTGTGCGATTTAAGGCAATCTTGCTGTATATCAGCAAATTTTCTACTTCTGTCTAAACCGCGCCCATTATCAAAGCCGCGCAAAAACATTCCTCTAAAGTCTGGAACTTTAAAGGTTGTATCGCTGTTTTTTCCCCATTTATCCCCTATCGCCTTGAATAATTGCGGATAATCCTTGCGTTCATAAGTAGCGCCATCACATAAAAGCCAACCGTTTGGCACTTCTTGCATAGCAAAGGTCGCAATAAAACCGCAAGGAAAGGTTTCGACCTTTGGTAGTGGAATGGGGGTAGGGTTTAAAAGATACCAGCCATCAAGACCTTTTGTTGATACGCCATCATTATAGACTATTTCATAAATACCGCCCGTTTGTAACTCACCACCTATCAATGGTACTATCCCCGTGCTGGTGGCTTTATAGAGTGGCTTTGCTCCTATATTATTCATGTTTATTGTTGTCGTACCAATATTTATACCACGCGCCTTAAAGCGGATAATGATATCGTTTTTATATTTTGCTATTGGCGAAACCGTCGTCAACGTAATTGATGTTGTTTGTTCCTTTCCATTCACAATAAACTTTGAGTCAAGAGAACCACCATTATCGGCAAGATATTCACGTATACGCTGCATCATGACCCGCGCACTATCATTAACAGAACTAGGCGGCTGCCCTTCTGCCCAATTAATGATACTATCGGAATTGGCATTTTGATCAGCTGTAAGTGACCAGTTATAAATATCAGACATGATAAGCCCCCGTTCTTCTTAATAGCTCTTCGCGCAATTGCTCTTCTTTTTGCCGCCCATAGGAACCAACAGATTGCCGCCTAGAGGGATCAATGAGAGCTGTTAAATCTGTCGGGCGCCCAGTCGATTGTGAGAAACCCGCCATGACTGGTTGCTGTAACATTTGTTGCTGTACCATCTGTGCCTGCTGTTTTTGTCGTTCTCCATTCTCTCTCATTAAATGAAGCAAACCGGAAAAGCCCTTTTTAAGAGCACCTGCATCAATACCTTGTGCTTGCAATGGTGTGGTTTCCATAATCTGTCCTGTTAAATTGTCTCTGCTTTCAGGTGCCATCATTCTGTTTGGGAATGGCGTGTCATATGCCATCAATTGGTTGCCCCCTTGATCACCTTGACCCACTTGATTACCTTGAAGTGTCTTTTGAATCCTCTCAAACCCACGCAAAGGACCCACCTCGTTTGGTGCTGCTTGTCCATTGCTTTGGTTTTGCTGTATCGTTCTCTTCAAAGCATCTCCCGTTTTATTATAAAGCCCATAAATATGATTCATAAAATCCCCTGCTGTAGCTTCCATGTTGCCACCGTTGAGTGTGACTGCCTGTCGACCTAAAAGCTGGCTCGCTGGGATATGTGGATTTTTGATAAGCTTTACTGCCCCTGCTGGTCCTTGTTGGTGTGCGAGGTAAAGCTCTGCCTCTGATGGCTCTCTGCCTAATGCTGTGACTAAATAACGCGTATTATCCTTCGTTAACCGTGCCATAGCATCGGTTGCTTGAAAGGGATCAAACTTGTCATTCAGTTGATAGTGTTTTGCTGTTGAATCGAGAAATTGATACAGCCCCCCTGCACTGCTGTTCTTATTTCTTGCATTTGGATTACCATTACTTTCTATCATAGCAACACGTTCAAGAAAGCTTTCTGGTAAACCATATTTTTGTGCTGCCTGTGAGATAGCACGCTTCACATTGGGATGAAAATTGATCATTAGTTTATAACCGTTCTATCAGCACTGCTATTCAAAAGAATGCCAAGAAAATTGAAGAATTTTGTGTGGTCTTCTTTGGTTATTAAGCGTTTCTTTTCTGCTTCATGAAACTTCTTAATTAATTCAACAGCTTTTTCCCTTGCTAACCCAAAATCTTCTTTTTCCCGTGCTGTTATGAGAGCCGCAATATCTCTCTCAGTCTCTCTATGCACTCCTAAGAGTTTGCGTCCCCATTCTCTTGCTAAAGTTTTCAGGGTTGTCTTGATTAGATGAATCTTTCCTCCAATCGCAGCGTCTTCTATAGCCTTTTCTTCTACTTCACCCATATGGTTTGGCAATCGTGCAAAAAGTTTTGTTCTTTCCACTTCTGGTCGCAACACTTTCATAAGTTGCTTAGCTTTATCTTCACCAAAAATACGCTGTAATTTTTCTTGACCATTTTTTGTGTCAAACAAACTCAAAAGATTGTGGTCAAAATTCTGTGCATTGCCTGCCGCATGTTCTAGTTGCGACCGTATACCTTTTTGAAAAGCCTCTTTTTCCATCAACCCAAAATCCGAAAGTTGACTGTTGATTGTGTCGAGATTAACGCTCTTATTCAGTGCTTTTTTTCCTTGCTCCAAAGCATTACCGATAGTACGCTCGTCATAATAAATTTTCCGTGCTTTAGCATAATCTGGAGAGGACGTATCCAAAACGTCCAAAATGCGTTGTTTGAACAGAGTCAAATCTCGCGCATATCCTTGTTTTCCTTTGATGCGCGCAGAATTAATTTGATCATCCAAAACCTCTTTCATCTTATGTAAAATTCGCATATTCAGCTTTGGATATCCATTGCTCCCTATAACTGTTGCATCCGCTTCATTTGGCATTTGCGCAATTGCTTTTTTATAGGCTTTTTGGAAGGCAGGAGTTTCTTGCAACCGCGATAAATCTTCACGAACAGCATTAGAAATGGGAGAAGCTTTCGCCCTCTCATAAAATGGTTCAGCCTTTTTCTGTGCTTGTTTGATAATCTCTTGCTTTAAATTAAGCGTATCTACTTTTGGACCCATCACATCTGTCAACGCATTCTTTACCCGCAATGCACTCGCATCTTGCCTTTCATTCAAACGATTACTTATGAGCGAATATGTATCAGAATCTTTTTTTGCTGCCTTAAAAGCTCTTGTAGCAAGCTCATCATGAAGATCAATAATCATTGAATCAGGACCTCGCTGTTTTAATGCCCTTTCAAGTTTATCAACACCTTCATCCCCTAAAGTTTGGCTTACATCCCTAAGCGCTCTATCGCTTATCTGAAATGCTTCTTTTTCTACACCTTGTGTTATTGGTTCAGTTTTACCAAACAATTTCTCAGCTGTTTTTTTGACAACAGCAGATGTTTTCTTAACACCAGAAGCCGTTACTTTGAATGGTTTTGTAACAAAAGGTGTAACCTTTAAAGCAGAATGTGCCACAAATGGTGTTGCAACGCCTAGCCCTGCACCAACCCCAGCAGACACTAGAGTATCTGCAAGCCCTTCCCCCTCACCACTGCCTGCTATTCCACCATAAATGGCTCCAGTTTTTGCTGCACGCCCCAAGCTAAATTTTGCCGCCTCTTTACTTGCTACTGCTTTCATTGCTGCTTCACCTGCAGCTTTTGCCGCTGCCCGTTCCGCACCCTCTGCTAAAGCAGATTGCACCGCCCTTTCTCCTGCTGCTAAAGCTTTACTGGTTATTTGTGCTCCTGCAACACCAGCTCTACCTCCCAGCACAACATCAGCCCCAATTGCCGCACGAGCAGCAGCAGGAGCGCCAAGACCTGGTATTAGAAAAGGAATTGCAGCGCCCGCTAAATTCCCCGCAAGAGATGCATAAAAATGATCTCGGTTCGCCGCTCTTTGATAATCACGCCATCGCTTTGTCACTTCATTATACTTTTTGACTGCCTCTTTATCTCCCATCCAATAATTAATAGGTCCCAGAGGTCCCGAAGCGAATACTCCAGCTATTTCATCATCATACCCCATAGTTAACCCATGAAGAGCACCCCATCCAAAAGCACCCGCTGCACTTGGATGTGGACTATCTTCTTCTGTTGCACCACTATTTCCTGTAACAGAACCACTTAGCCTTTCCTTATTCTTCGCGAAAAGCTCTTGAAGCTGTTCTGGTGTATAGTCGCTTATATGCCCAATGACTCTTGTGTTTTTACGATTAATAAGAGGGGGGATTACTTCAGCCATTGGTTTGTTTCTCCTTAATGCGTCCATCACTATCAACGAACAACATGCCTTCCGGCAATGCTTCTATCTGTTTTTCTAGTGGATCATTTGACTGTGCATGATTTCCCTTATAAGCATCTTGCCCATAGGCGGCTCGAACGAGCTCGTTTGTTGCTTCTGCACCACCAAAAAGAATTGCGCGCGTTGCTGCATTGGATTTATTGAAAGTGTCAATAACTGTTTTTAAAGATTTCTTCATTTGCTCTGCAGAAAGATCTTGATACAGTGCTGCTACAGAGTTTTGCAATGCTTGCAATTCCATATTAGACAAATTCCCAAAGCCAGATGCGCCATTTGGTGAAAATGCTTTTGCTTTTCTCAAGGCATCAAGCCCGATACTTGCCTTCAATGAATCGAGCATATGCCCAAAATCTTTTGCCTTAGAATTAGGAAGGAACGACCCTATAGAACCCGTGAAACCAACAACATGCGGGTGTTCCTCAATAGTTTTTAGCAATTCTTTAGATGCTGAGAGTATACGATTTGACCTGTCTGCTGTTTCCAGAATTCGCATTTGCATTTGTTGTTCTTTACGCTCCTCCTCTTTCTGTTCTTGAATTAATTTATGTTCTGCACCACTGCCTGCAATTGGCATCGCACGTATACCATGAGGGGCATTTTCATCCTTAACAAGCATATAACCTGCTTCAGGCTTTGACAGCATGCTATCAGTATTTCCCCCTAATCCAGAAGCCATGGAACGTTGTCCCCCTTGGACTGGGATAATTTTCCCTGTACTTGTTGAAACTTGAAAAGCCATATCCTCAGGCAATCCCTGCTCTGCCTTTTCTTCTGCTGTCAATGTTCTATAACCTTCTTGAGGGCTTAACGTGTTGCCAATTACTTTCATGGCAAGATCTGGATATTGCGTGAGTGCTTGCGCATCTTCATCGCTATACCCTTTAGAGCGTAAAAATTGCAAAGTTTGTTTATGTTGTGCGCGTCCCTTGTTACCGCATAAGGATAGATGCATTTGAAAAACTTTCTTGTGGTGTCTTTCCTAACGCAAGCCCTGCAAAAAAATCCATTAAATGCTCGGAAAATTCTGATTTTCTAAAACGCTCCCATAAGCTACTTGGATTTGCTCCTGTCTGAACAAAGTTATCAAGTGACTTGATATAATCTGTTTTTTGTTCAAGATCACCACTTGCTTTTAAATGTTCCTCTTCTGGTAAGTGTGCATTCAAATGTTTTTCTTCTCCTATGGGTGCCTCAAAAAGCTTTTCCTCATCATTTCCAGAATTGTTTTTCAAAGAGTTTTCCGCTATAGATTTCTCATTAAGTTGAGCAATATAATCCATCACATCTTTTTGCTGTCGCCCAGCTTCATCCCCACTAGACTGATCAATGTTCCCAACAAGTGGAGATTGAGGGATCATTGATGCAACACCTCCCTGATCTGAGAAGTCATACTTTTGTTGCTCTGGCGCCTCTTGTATCTTAACAGTATCCTTTGAAGCATCCGGTAATGGAGGCATTTGGCGCTTTAAATCATCTGTAGACATAATCAATTCTGCTGGCGTTTTTTTCCCAGCTTGTTCTGTCCCTGTTTGAGAACCACGAATAAGCTCTGTAGGACTCAATTTTTGTGGAGTATTATCCCCATTGCTCGCATCAAAAGAGTTTGTGCTAAAAGCAGCAAGTTCCAACGCTTTACGCTTTCTATAAGCTTTTTCACGCTCTAATGCATTTAATTCTTCTCGCCAAAACATCACTGCACCCTTTCCATCTCAAAGCCAAGCTTGCTATAATCCACATGCAAAAAACCTGTCGCCTTATGCAAGAAAACAGCTTCTGGCTTTGACTTCAAAACATCCTGTGCCATCACCCCGCGATAGCGCTCTGGGTGCCCCTTGTAGTTGTATTCATAGAGTTTATAGCCATTTCTCTGCCCAGCTTCTCTGATGTTTTCTTTTGCTCTGATATCACTAAGCCCAGCAAAAGTACCAAGGATAGTTCCAACATTTCCAACAATCTCCCACGGATTAGGTTTTGGCTGTGGAGTCAATGTCGTCATTTGTCCTGTTCGCGTTCCATAATTTCCAGCAACAGCCCCACCAGCTGTAAGCAACTTACTTAACTGGTCCCAATCAAGATTGTTCTGCTGCTCCCATTTTTGCCGCTCTTCATCTAATTGCCGTTGATGATTGGCATCAAGTACACTCCCTCCCGTCAACGCATTAAGATTTGCCTGACCTTGACCTTGAAAGAAGTTATTGGCACCCGCCAACTGATTTTGATTTGCTTGGTCAATGAGACCATTGGCATTCATCATGTTGTTGACATCTTGGTTATATTGCTGTGATAAAGCTTGTGTTGCTATGCCCCCTAATTCATCAGCCAAAACGCCGGTATGTGCACCCGAACCATAACGCCCAGCACCTGCCAATGAACTATTAATAGAGCTTGTTGCTTTATTTAATGCGTTTTGAAGTGCTTCATTAAAGTAAGGGTTATTGCCTATTTGTTGCCCTGAAGCCATGTTCTTTAAGTTTTGGCTTGTTGAATTTTGCCCTGTGGCTAATCCATTTAAAGTGTTGTTATCATAGTTATGCGTATTATTGCTAAGCCCATTAATCGCATTCTTTGTTTGATCACTTAAACCCGCAACACGCTGCCCGTCATAAACGGCTTTTCCGCTGCCTTGGTTATAAAAAGTCATGGCATCTTGAGCTGCGTGTTCAAAAATACCTTTTGCCCATGCAGGGGGTTCATTTGTTTGCGTCGTGTTTTGGGTATTCTGGATTGGTTTAGAACTTTTTCCCATGTTAAAGCTGCTTTCTATATTCTAAAAGATTAACGAGATATCCATGCGTTTTAAGAGATTTTTCCCACCCTCGCCTGCCTATGATGACAAGCTCTTTTGCCCCTTTTTTCTTGTAATAGGCCTCAATCTGAGTGATAAGCTTTGTTAAGGGTGCTCCTCCCTTTCCACCAAGCGTGACAACAACCGCCCTTAATGCTCCAGTGACGAGTTCTTGTAACTGTGTTGTGACATGCGCCATAAAGTTTTCATGCGCATCAACGATAATCCAAAGAACTTTTTCTCCCTTCAAAATATCGTTTAAAATGGTCTCTGTATTATAATCATCAGGGAATTTTTGATTAAAATAAGCTATCGATTTTATGACATTGTCAAAATAGGGCGCCATTTGTTCAGCGCTCCATTTTTCTGTATTATAGATCTTAAAACTCATCTTATGCCCGCGGGTTTCAGCGTTACATCAAAGCCTGTTATATGTGTCCATGGCGTGCCTTCTGGTATTCTCAGACGCAAAGCGTGATAACGCGCCCGTGAGCGGATATTATACATCCCAATATTATAGCCGGCATAACGCTCTTTAGCCCAATTTAATTGGTTCTTGTTATCAATGATAAAAGCCGCCCCAACACTTAAAAAACCTTTTGTTGTATCCGCTTGAACAAAAGCCTCACTCATCAGGTTGATTTGCCTGCCCGTATCCCCCACAATTTGTGAAGCAATAACTGCTTCCATTGGAGGACCCGCAAAAAAACCAAATGTGTTGTCTGGCGTAAAAGCTCCCAAAACAGGCGCACCATTTTGCCACATCTTACTATCAAGAGAAGCTGGTAAATCTTTCAAGCTCTCTTGTACTTCGTCTAAGCCTTCTAATGTATAACCGGCTGCAAAAAGGGGAAATAAGAGAAGGTTTTGCCCCTTAATGACACTCCATATTTGCAAAAGCCAATCATAAACATAAATATGCATCCCTTCAGTGTTATCATTGATAGAAAAATAAACACGAGAATAGACCGGATCAATACATGCTCTCATCTCATCAATGGCAAAATTATTGTAAAGTGTGAAGATGGTTTTATCGACTTTACCAAAGCCTATAGGGAGCATTTCACCAGCACTGTTGATTTGATAAAAACCATCATCAGAGACAAAGAAAGTACAGTCTCCACGGCTTGCAATTGCTGTGCTGCTTTTCGCCCCTATTTTGTCTTTTATTTTTGCAAAACTGAATATAATTTTAGAGCCTGGTACAAAGGTTGCATGATAAATGGCGGAGCGCATGAAAATAAGTGGATTTGTTGATTCCGTAGACCCTTGAACATATTCTCCATCGGGAAAATCTTGATAATCGCAACTTTTCTCCCCAACCGTCCAATGTGTCGCATCATTCAAACCGGACCACTGAACACGGTTTGGCTTATCTGTTAATTGCATCAGGCAAACAAAATCACCCCACACACGCACAAGTCCAGCACGCGGGGGATTACCACTCAAATCACAAAACCTTTCATCCGTTTTTAACGAAAGCATTTGTGGTGGGTCATTGCTATTAACAGCAATGATATGATCACCAAAGGAGGCAAAAGACCAAAGTGCAGTCTCATTGGCGTGATATTGTGTGTGAGGTTTGCTAATGTCTTTCCAGCCGCGCGTGCTGTTGTCATATTCATAAAGTTTTGTTGGTGCCCCCACAATGATGCGCACACCACCCAATGAGCGCACCGCATAGACCCCCAAAATCACATCCGGAAAAGGATCTGAGACCGGCGCCACAATGGGAAACGGAATATACGAATTTGGTGCAGGTAAAACGTTCACGATCTCACTAGAATAACCACTATTAATAAATGCAACATCTGGTCTATACTCAGCAATAGGAATAAAGGTCATCAGAAATCCGTGTGTTGAATTTTTAACAAATTCTTGCGCCGTGATGTTTCAATTTGAAGCGCATCGAGTTGCTCTTGAAACATGGCAAAAGCTGCCGCTGCCATCTGTGGTTCTTTAATAATATTGGTATAAATTTCATATTTTGCACGCGTTTTGATCAGTTCATAGGCTTCTAAAAACCATATGGACGCTTCTTGTGCACTCTCAATATCTTTTATTCTTACAGGGTCAAGAATAAGCCTGATAGAATAAACGCGCTCTGGTGTTGGATACAAGACAAGCTTTTGTTCAAAATAAGCATAGCGTGTAGGCATGCCATGGCTACAATCATCCTCAAGATTCTCAATAACAAGAGGATCTACCTGCAAAAGCTTTGCTTTGCTGTGATTATCTTCATAAACGTAAGCATCAACAATGCGAACAGCAGCCGGAATAACTGGATTTTCCTCTGCGCCATAACGGCTTTTGCCCTTTAGAGTGGTAAAAACAACTTCGCGGCTTTCATTGAAATAAAAAGGCAATCGTTCACAAAAGCGAATAGCCGAAAATATCGCCCTTTGCACTTGATCAACATACTCATCTGTTTGATCATCTATTTCATCCTGAATATCGTTTAACATCTGGATAAAATTTTTATCCCAAGGAGCAATGGTCTGTTTGTCTCCAATCGGACCACCTGTCTGTACTATTATTGTCATATCAGCCTCTTCCAAATGTATTGGGGCATCTTGTATAGGAGGGGGACGCAAGCAATAAACGCCCCCTTGCCTTTAACGATTAGTGTAAAACTCAACAATCACCTCAGCATCACCTTTGGTGCTTTTCTTGTCTCGTGTCATGTAAATCGTATTTTCAGCTTCTAATGGAACATCTCGTTCCTCCATGGGTATATACACATTGCCATCGGTAGATTGCCGAAGCCATACATCTCCATAATTATTACCATGAGGCTCTTTTCCAAATGTAGCTTTTACATCTTCAAAATCCTCCATAGTATAAGCTGTAATGCTTTTGATAAAAGCCCCTCGGGGTAGAACGCCAATTTTCGTTATCAACCCTTGGTCTGTACATTTAATACGCGCCCGTAAAAAACTAACCTGCTGCGTAGAGTTGTTACGTCCCTGCAAAACAGGTGGCAATCCCTCATCTATCATGCCAACGGTTTCAACAGTCTCAACGGTTTCATCAGGTTCCTGTGTAATTAGCGATTTTTCTGCCATAATTGTCATCCTTTAATAATTAGCTTGCTTCAGCAAAAGAAGGGATGACAATGGTACCAAAGTCTTGTCCCCCTTGATCAGAATGCGGCAAGGTATAGCGTGATTTTTTCATGCCGATAATGGTTTTAGCTGCAACCCCAAATTCACGTTGATAATCAAACAGTTCTTCAACAAGTTTATAGCGTGTTCCCCCTTTCCCATCGCCTCCTGTTGCTCCATTGCCAACGCGCCCATAAGCCATGATAACACTTTGCGCACCAAGCAACACAGCACGACGAACAGATGTTACAGGCTCTTGTGTCTTTGAATTAACACCATTAGGGACATGCTCTGCTTCACGCAAAATGACACCGTTATACATCCCCAAAGAACCATTAAAAATTGGATTCTTCGCTCCAGAGCCATCATAAGCCGCCTTGGTAATGTCTAACCACTGCCCGCTCTTTGTGTTGGTACGCAATTGGGTCACTTGTATTGGGTGGAGATACATCACATAAGCAGATTTTCCATCAACACGAACAGGGCGCAAACGTGGATTAGCAAGTTTAGCACGTTCAACAGCTTGATCTATAAGATCTAATGTAAAAACATCATCTTTTGTAAGTTCTTCATCAGTCTTTTTCTTAGCTGGGCGAATAACACGCAATTTGCTTGGCTCTAATGGAGCATTAAAACCATAATGCACCGGTTTAAGCGTTATGTTGCGTCCTTCAAACTGCATCCATGGTGCTGTATAACCTGCTGCCTGAATGAAGAACATCAAACTTAAGCGATCTGCATACCAATCAACAAGCCCATCCTTTGCTTCCTGACGCAAACTAAAGGGAACACGCTGTTGATCAATAGAGCCTTCATATTTGATGCGCACCGCATGAGTAAGCTCGTTGATGTGCACCTTTTCATTCATAAATTGGAGTGCTTCTTCATTGCCTTCCAGCGTTTGTCCCTCGCTAACGCCATCCCCCATCAGTTGAACTCGTAATCCACTCGTAACGGAGTCACCAGCACTTTTCCCTAGCATATCCAACACTTGAATAATGCTGTTTTTGCTCTCCCCCATCAGCGGTGCAATAGGCAACGCTTTTGAAGTTTCTGTGTTTAGTATCTTAGCCCAAACGCCAACGGCTAATGGGTCATTGAGCTTTACTTCTGTTACTGCCATTTCAATCAATGCCTTTCTTGGTTTTTAAAACTCGCCTTGCGGCACCCCCAAACGATAAAAATCACTTGGTTCTCTCTGTTGCGTCACCACGCACATCTTCAAGCTCTACTCATAATTTGTTCAAATTTTTTGGGATTTTTCTCAACCCATACAGCAAATTCGGCTTCCGGCATGGAAAAGAGCGTTCTCACATCCATACCGCCTGTTGGAACTTGCCCGCTGCGCGCTGTAAGTGTTCGCGCTGCTTGAGAGCGCTCTTGAAGGGTTTCCACTTCATCCTTTATTGGTGCTTCACTATAGCCAAAAGCCTTTGCTTTTTGCACCAGCACCTCTATTGGGTTTATACCGGCTTTTTGGCATTGTTGGCATATTTGGCGCAATTCAGCACCAATTTGTTGTTGCCGTGCTGCGGGGTCTTTCCATTGCGGATAAAGGCTTGCTTGCGCTTGTAGGACACTGTCTGCTCTTTCATAGAGATAGTCCGTGATACTGTCTAAATCTGGATATTTATCTTGTACTTGCGCTTTAGCTTCCTCGAAATAATCCCCCAACTTTTGGCGTTCATATTCCTCTTGACTCATGCGCTCTTGGCTCTCTCTCATATGAGAAAACTCATCAAGCAATTTCTGTTGTTCTTGTACCTTATGACTAAGCCATGCAAAATGTGCTTTTGGGTCGTCTTCTAGGGAGGGAATATTTTCCTCACGGCGGCGCGTAATTTCTTCCTGCATTGCGGCATATTTTTGCGCAAGTTCAATAGCCAATTCACGCGCTTCAATGGCGCTTTGTTCTGCCTTTTGTCGTGCTTGCCGCTCTTGCTCTAGTTTATCAGATTCTATTACATCAGAATTTGGCTGCTCTTGAAGTGGTTCTACAGCTGGCTGTTCAGAACTTTCCTCTGCATCAAAAACTTCCTCAACTTGTTCTGGCTCGACCAACTCAACAGCATTATCACTGGCAAAATATTCATCATAGATTGCTTGTTCTTCAGGCGTAAACTCTTCTTCCATATTCTGTCCCTTCAATGTGCTATTATATTTTTTGTCAAAACTCGATAGTGTTCCAACTGTGTCTGTAAAGCTTTGCGTTCTAAATCACGCTGCGCTATCTCATTTTTTGCCTGTTGAAGTTCGAGCTGCATGCGCGCTTGTTCTTGTTTCAAGAAAAGTTCGATATTTTTCTGCTGCAATGCCGCTTGTTTCTGCTGCGCATCAAGTTGATAGAGTGTGCTCTTTGCTTGCGCTTCTTGCTGTAAAACAGTAATCTTTGCTTGTTGCTCTGGAGTTAATTGCGCCCCTTGGCTTTGTTGCATCATCTGCTGTTGCTGTTGTTCTTGTTGTGCCTGCTGTGCTTTTGCCGTTAAATTTGCTACCAATGTTGCCGGTAGTGGGGAAAGCTTTAAAAGATCTGGAATCATCTCCGGTGTTAAGAACCCACCAAGCAATGGCAACATCTGCGTAATTGTCGCAAAAGTTTTCTCTTTTTCATTGGGGCTTGTCGGTGAATCATCAACAATAATGTCATACTCAAGCGTCGTAACAGCTTCACGCGTCAACGGCACATATTGGGCATTCTCTTGTCCAGAAATACGTACCAGACGCCCATCAGAGAGATAATTCTGGATAAGATAAAGGATAATCTTTCCCTGCCTACACCGATAAAGCTTGAGATTATCAAACAGCCCCGCAAGCAAATTAAGCGTTGATTGCCGGCGTGTATTTTCCAGCACATTGGCTTGGTTGACCTCCCGTGTTCCGATAAACTCAGCCGATAACCCTGTTACATGCGTTATCGCTTCACGCGATTCATTAAACAGCTGGAAAAATCCATTGGGAAATTGTGCACTTGGCTTTGGTTGAATTTTCCCTCCTGTAAGCGCGCCATTTTTAACCCAAGTAATCGTATCCGTTCGCGCCCAGCTTTCCATGGCTTGGCGATCATCATCGAAAGCGCCTCGTTCTGCCATCAAGCCGCCCTTAGACTGGCTATTAAGGATATACATCACTTGGCTAAAATATTTATTCGACCATTTTTGTGGATCTTTTGCGGGGCGAACAATCCCGTAAAACTGGTTTTTAAGCTTATCCAGCGTGCCCGTGATACACTCCCACCCAAGTTGCCCATCAGGTGCTAATGGCTTATCGGGCTTTGCTAAAAGACGTCGTCCCAGAAAAGCGCGTCTCACCACTTTTTTATTAAAACACACCCCTTGTAATTGTGGCATTACCCTTTGAAGCTGTTCAAACTCCTGTTTGCTATAGTTGCGCATCTGGCCGGTTTGAAGATCAGGCGCCTTGTAAGTGGTCTCATATTCAAACCAACGGCATTCAACCAGCGTAACATAGCGTTTCCCAGAATACGGATCTGAGAGAGAAGTCGCATTGGAGTCATCTTGATACGCATCAAGCGACACATGAGAATCCTCAGAAGCGGTTGTACTATCGATAGCCCAATCGGCGTTAAGATCTTCAACAGCAACATCAGGAAAAAGACTTTTAGCATCCTCAACGGATTTGCGATCAACATACCACATACGCTGTGCGTCAATGAGATTTGGTCTTACAGCATTAGCATCCCAAACCATTTTTAAGGGATCTAAACGTTGAACAGCAGGTATCCCTTCGGGATCTGTATCATAATCAAGCCGCGTATCTGTCCAGCCCATACCGCAAATAACCATATCCTGAAAAGCATCGGAATCGGCATATTCCGCCTCCGCCTCATCACGAAACCATTCTGCTGCTCCAGTAAGCAATTCATTGGGTATTGCTGCTCCCATTTGCCGTGGTTGAAACTGTACTTCGCGCTTATTATTACGCTCCGCCCCAACAATAGCATTCACAAGGGGTGCAATGCGGTTAAAAGTCATGACAGGACGGCGTTGCTCTTTTAAAACCGCAAGATCTTCCTCTGCCCATTGACGACCATTATAAAAATCAAAATCTTCACGCGCCTGTTCACGCCATTCATTGACACGTTCAACATCTTCTGCGTACCAAGACTTTAAACGCTTATAGAGTTCATATTCATCAAGGATTGTCGTTTTTTGAAAGTCTTGATCTAGAATGCCATCCATGATGCCGCTTCTCTTTCCATAGTGCAATAACGCTCTTGCTTGGGTTTGACATGGGGGGCTTCATAGACAATGCACATTAAACCAAAGGCATCCGCCCCATGGCTCGACCAATCATGCTCTGCACCCAAACCAATGCCGCGCTTCTCATCCCATTTCTCATGATACCAATTCAGTGCTTTGCGCCCTGCTACCGTCATCTCTTCATTAAACCAAACAGACGGCAAAATACGACGCACCGCCTCTATACGCATCTTAACCGCCCCTGCCCCTTGATTAGGGATCACTTGCGTTTCAAAACCCGCATCATTTAAAGCACTCTCAAAACTCACATTGTGCACACGGTCTCTCGTCGCACCGTCATGGGGGAGAACCATCAACGCCTTCTCATAACCATTTTGACGCAACCAACCGATATGCTCCGATAAAGGCTGCCCCTGTGCTTCGTAATAATTAAGCACTCTGATCTCTCTACCAACAAATTGCGCTATCCATATCGCTGTTGCATCTGCCTTGGCGCCCGTACCCCCAATGTCCCAAAAAGCACGTATTTGCATCAAGGGGTCACGAGCAACACGCCCTATCCGCCCCTCCTGCTCGGCTGCCAACATTTCCTTTTGATAATAAGCACCTTGAACCGCTTTCAGATAATCCCCTTCCCAGATATGCTTATAGGTCTCGGGGCGGTTTCTCAGATCATCAAGTCGTGCTTCATTCAAGATCTTAGGAAACTTCGGATTGTCTGACCAGTTAATCTCAACACGTTTGATTGCCTCATTGTCTGAAAAGCGAAACCGCTTCTCAACGGGGGCATTCTCTCGCAACGGGTTCCATGTCACCCATAATTCTGCATTCCAATCTTTTCCTTCTTCTCGCAAAGTCGGTATAAGCGTCTGCCAAGCCGTCTCTGTAACGGGCTCTGCCTCATCAACCCAACAAAGCAAAATACGCCCCATAGACTTGATACTGGCTATATTCCGGTCCAGACCAGAAAACTGAAAGGCTATACGACCATCAATTGACTTAATCGACGACTCCCCAACCTTGTAATAGTCCTTTAAAAAGTCATGCGCTTCAATGGCGCGTTTAATCTCCTCCAATGAACTTTCTGCTAGCGAGTTTTGAAACTGACGTGCACAAAGTATAGTGCCTGATATCCCTCTTCTACCAAATTGATAGCCTTTTAAAGCAGCCATCAAGGCAAATGATCTTGTCTTTCCAGACCCTCGTCCACCCCAAGCCGCACGCACCAAAGCCTTATCTGTAAAAATCGGTATAAGCTTTGGAACAATATTAATCTGTCGTGTTGTCATGAACTAAAGGCGCGATTTCCACACGCGTTATCATCTTAATCGCCCCGCCATCTTCCCCTGTCACTTGAAGAGGCAAAATCTTCCCCAACAATGCCAAATAAGCAGCGGGGCATTTGATTGCCTGTTTTTCTAGATAAGAGACCAAACCATCATCACCATATTTCTTACCAGCGCGCTCTGCTGCCTTAAGCACTGCTTCTTTCAAAATACGTGTCGTTTTATTTGGCACACCTTTTACCCGCCCTTGACCTGCCTTTGGGGGCGTTCTTTTTGCAAGTTTTTCAGTGGTTTTCATGTGTGTTTCTTTTTGTAAACAAGATAATAAAAAAACCCCGCAAAAGCAGGGCTCTGAACAATCATATAAACTTATAAGAAAGGTTATACCTTTACCGTAATTCTAGACACAATTCGACTAGTACAGCAACACCATAAAACACTATTTTTCATATCCTGTCAACAAAAAAAATCACTATATTGTGTATTTTTTATTTTTTTCACCTAAATCTAGTGTCTTTAACAACCAACCACTCACAATTGTATCTTCTAAACGAATCAATTATATGACTAGAAACTAATAAAAAGCGGGGGAAAACAATGCGTGATATTGTCATAGTAATAGTGGGTATACTCATACTATGGGCTATAGTCTCTGACATGTGGGAAGAAGCAGAGAATGGTCGGAATACAGAATTTCAAGGTACTCTTTTATTGGTCATAGTACTCGGGGTGCTTTGGCATCTTGAATTTTCAAGAAACTTTTTATTAGTGGTAGCAATTTCGTTGTTTGCTTGGAGAAATTACCTAGGAATAAAAGCAAATTTTGAACATGATCGCTTAATTGAAAATTATCAGGCAGCGTCTGATTGGAAAGATCAAAGAATTAATGAACTTCAAGCGGTTGAAGAGGAAATAATTAATGAGGAATTGTCCAAGATAATAATAAAAGCTTTGGCAACAACAGAAAAAGAATGAATCTGGTTGAGAAAAAATCAATTAAAGGTTCAATACTATGATTGATAATTAATAAAAAGCGGGGGAGAAAATGTGGTTTATTATAGGAATTGTAATCCTTATCTTAATAATCCCAATATTAATTGATATTATTATATTAGTAATTTACGGCATTGGATTATTTCTAGGGGGCATACTTGAAACTCTAAAAGAGTTCTTAAATTTAGTAGGAAAAATACTATTAACAATAATACTGCCAACGTTAGAAACTATCGATTATGCTTTTACAAAGGATAAAAGCAAATGGAACGAAATAATTGAGAAACGAGAAAGATTTAGAGAACATAAAGCGATTAAGAAAAAAAACGGAGAAAAAACGATAAATTATTACTTTCGTTTTGCTAAACGCAGCTTATTTTTATTCTTACGCCTTATGGCACTCTCCTATTTCACAGCAGTGGTTACCTTTATAATTATGTTTTCTACAGGGTACATCATTGCTACGTTTTTCCCCCGCTCTTTTGCCCCTTATTTGTTAGGGACAATTATTTTAATGCTTACTCTTCCCCTTACAGTCTGTATGGCACCAATCCAATATAGAATACAAGCGCTACCTGTTTCATTTTTACTACAAACAATGCTTCTCTGGATTCAGTTTCGCGAAAACCTCTCTATGGGTATTGTATTCTATATCGCATTCTTTGAGCTATTCGTATATATATTATTTAGCTTTTCTCACGCAGTATTTATAGCCGAAATATCAGAAGAGCAATCAACTGCCTTTGAAACATTATAACAAACATTTACCATTTAGTTTTTCTGTCAAAATATTTATGAAGCGCGTTAAGAGCGACCCGCAATGAATTCACAAGATGTGGTAATGTTTTGTCTTCGACAACAATATATTGTATTGCTGCATAAAGATTATACTGTCTATAGAGATGTTGTGTTTCTTTTATCGCCTCTTGCATATTAGAAAACTGTTCTGTTGCAAATTCAACCCATTTTTCTCTTGCTTTGTCATCAGAAGATGATGGTATTTCATCATAAACAGCGCTTGGTAAACCTTTTGCACACAAATAGTCATTTTTCACTTCAAGATATTTTTGCGCAGCATCATACTGGTCTTGAGTAAGCATGCCTTGCAAACACAGCCGCCCAACATAAGTACCAGCAAGCGGATTTTTAGCCTCTTCAATAGTCAAACCAAAGCGTTTAGCACGCATTTCAATTGCCAATTGATTAACAGGATCTTGACGTACTTTCACTTGTGAAATGTAAGCATCTTTCTTCTTCATACATCCCCTAATCTGTGGGAGCCCACATGTTTCTCTTTGTTATATTTTATCAATCAAAATGGTATGCTGTCATTAAGAGATGCACTATGATCAGCGGCACCTGAAGCGATAGCATAATTTTGAGAAGTAATAGATGAAGGGGCAGATTGATCTTTCTTTACATCAAGCAAATACAACTCGCCTTTGAATTGTGGTAAAATAATCTCTGTTGTGTAACGGTCATGCCCATTTTTATCTTGCCATTTGCGTGTCTGTAATTTGCCTTCTACGTAAACTTTTGAACCTTTGTTGAGATACTGAAGTGCAATTTTTGCCAAATGTGGATTAAAAATCACAACTGAATGCCATTCAGTTTTCTCTACTTTTTGATGAGTATTTTTATCTGTATAGCTCTCAGAAGTTGCCATACGAAAATTGACTATTTCTGCTCCAGAATTCATTGTTTTGCTTTCGGGATCAGCACCTAAACGCCCGATTAATGTCACTTTATTTAGCATGTTTTTTCTTACCTTAAACTTGTACTTTAATACATACAAAATCCTAGCATGATTTGCATATTTTTTCAATTATTTCAAAATGATATTATTGTTTTTTAACATATAAAATTATGTTTTAGATGACTGATTCTTGATAATGACTGATCACAAAACATTCTGCAGTAAATTAATAACTTTTTGAAAAGAATCAGCAATGGTACCTACTTCTTTAGTAGCATTACCAATTTTTAGAATTCTTTCTTTCCAGTTTTTACCAAGTCCCTTAACTTGATTCATTGTAATTTTCTGTAAAACAGGTTCAATGGATCTAAGCCATTCGTCACTTCTTTTGTCTAGTTGAGAAATTTTACTACATAGAATTTTAGGATCATCACAATCAGATGCTTCATTGCGGACAATAAACAAATTATCTACATGAGTATCTTCAATCAAATAAGGAGAATGAGTAGAATAAATCACGCTATTCTTGTCAAAAGATGATAATTTCTGTAAGGATTGCAATATTTTTTCTTGGGGGTGGATATGTAGATTGCTCGCTGGTTCATCCAATAAGAAAATTATTCCATTTTTGCTCCTATTGGTACGGATATCTGTAAGTACTTTAAAACAAAAGAACCAACGACATCCTTTGCTTCTTTCATGTAAAGAAAAAGTACGGTCCTTGGCTTTGACCTTTAAACAAAAATCTACAAAGTAAGAATGAGATTCTATCGCTTTTTCTATGCTAAATCTATCAAATACAGTTTTTCCTCCCGTAATGTCTTCCCAATCTTTGGTAACAACAGTGTTAAGATAATCATTTATAGAAGATAGACGTTGATCGACGGCATCTTTATCATTACAATCAACGATATCACGTTGAAAGCTAATATCAAGTTTTGGTTCTTTACTAGAGCGTTTTTTACGACTGCCAACCAATAAATCATTAAAAATATCATGCCATAAAAGATTCTTTTTATTGCTTAGCGAACTATCTCCTTCTTTATAGCCATATGGAGCTTCACTTTTTAAAAATCTAATCTTATCAGGTACATCAAACATAAAATCATCATAATAGACGATTTCAGGAATGTGGCCCTTTAGGTAATTTAAAAGAGCTGTTGCTGTTTCATCTCCACAATTCTTACCGTTGATCTTTATATATTTTTCTGTGCAAATACTATTAGCGAATGAATATACAAAAGATAAATGGAGTGTCTGTTTTTTTTCAAGTAAATCATCTTTGATTTTTTTAAGTGTTTTAATCTTAGCTAATTTTTCAATCTCTGTTTCATCCAATAAAATTGTGGTAGATAAAACAATATCTTCATCAAAAAAAGCTGTTTTAGGACGTATAGAAGCAAAATCTTCGACTGTTAATTGTTTCCCTAAACATAGCTGTGACAAGAGATGAATACCTTGCAAAGTTGTTGTTTTTCCTGATTCATTATTTCCCACCAAAATAAAAGGAAAACTTCTATCTCCTCCTGAGAAATCTATTTTTAGAGGCTCTCCTATTCCTTTAAAATTTTCTAATTCAAATGATGTAAATATCATGATAGTCTCCGGTGGTATCCTAAAAATAACGCCTTATAACATATAAAATAGGAATGTTTTTATCGTGTTGCAAAATGATCACCACTTTTCACTACTTTGCTGTGGACCAAAGCGTTTCATTATCCCACCAATGCCATTTAAAGTCTCTTCAAGCTCTTGCTTGTGAACAAGCGTTATAGGCGTTGAATGCTCTTTCGCTGCTTGTTCTTTCAACTCCTTTTCACGGAATCTCAAAACAGCATTGCGTACAAAATTGACTTTTCTCAAAAGATCGTTTTCCAAATCACGACACAACCTGACAAGTTCTCGTGTGCTCGGAAAAAACGTATCGGATAAACAATTTATTTCATCACATAAAATCCGTTTGACCACTGTCATCAGTGACCATGCAGAGACATTTTCCAAAACCATTCCATAGGTCAACGCCATTCCCTCATGGTCTGATTGTTGTGCTATTTTCAAACCACACGACAGCATGCGAATTGCTTTTGCTATATCCTCTTTACCTGCTTTCACTGCGAAGAGCTCTTGCAATTGATCACCAGCCTCTAAAGCAATCGATTCCTGCTGTTTCGTTAATTGGCTGCCATCCTTCAAAACAAACGGACCGCTCGGAGGTATCATCGCATGAATGTGTTTCAAAATACCCTCGATTTCCGATATCAAGGAGACTGTCTGCGATACGCTCCCCAATGCTTTTTTGCTTTTGAGTGTAATTTCCATTGTTTCCACCATTGTTGTTCGTGTTTTTCGTTTTTTCTAAACCCTCGATAGCCTTTCGCACCCAGTTTCTCCATGTTGCTTGCCAATCACGTTTGATAGCATTCTTTCCTGCACAGGCTTTCCAATAATCTCGAAACTTTGCAATTTCGACTTTGACGCGCTCTGGAGGCAAGCCCTCTGCAATGGCAAAATCGTAATCGGGTTCAAAATCCGTAGGCAATCGACAACCGCGATTAGCTTGCGTTCGTTTTGCTTTTTTGGGAACGTTCTCTTGCTCGTGAATGGAAGGTTGGTTGTCTGATGAGGTTTCGATTTGCTCTGATGTGATCTCAACAGCAGCAACCTCTGTTGGCTCGTCAACCAAATCGTTTGTTTCTAAACTTTCAGAACCAATTTCTTTTTTT
>NZ_JBHILQ010000143.1:0-643 GCF_042193395.1 Bartonella sp. TT29SHDZB | reverse complement strand
TGAGGAAACAATCGCGCCATTCCAAGTGAAGGCAAGGATAGCGGATTGTTAATCATCACAAACAGCAAAACTTAAGGATAACATTCATATTGTTCTGGATGCTTTTTACAAAAAGGGCTGTTCAAGCGCTTCTTGACACTGCGCTGTGGTATGACAGCGCCTGGACGACAAATGGGCAAGTTTTCAGCTTTATGATTTCCACACCAGCCTCCCCCCACATCATATTTATAGCGAAATCCCGCTTGGAGCATGCAAGCATCAATGGTTGCATTTGCATTATTACTGAGCTTTCTACTTTCTGGATCCTTATCATAAGGGGTTGGCATACCGCATTCTAACAAGGCTTTTCCTATCTCCGTAAAATCTGCTCCTGGCTTCTCCCATGCCCCTATAGAAGATATGGGAGTTTTATTAAACTGGCACCCAGCTATACTTAACAAAGTTACAGCACTTAATAATTTTACGATGTGTTTCATTTTTTACTCCATGATTTACTTGAAGGAACTTGTTCACGATGAGATGAGCCGTAAAGCATGTTGCACATACGCCCCACATCTCCAAGACAGGTATGGGAACTTATGGGATTTGTAGCCACTCTCAACCATTCTGTCCAAACGTTACTGCCAGCAGGGAGTGTCCCGTA
>NZ_JBHILQ010000142.1:0-651 GCF_042193395.1 Bartonella sp. TT29SHDZB | reverse complement strand
TCACTGAACCCCCTTGTGTATCCGTGCAGATGGTCTTGATGTTAGGAAATTGAGGAATAGTAATTGGCACGGTCATATGACCTTGTGTGCTCCACAACCCGTTGAGACTCAACTCTCAATGAACACAGCTCCATCAAGCGCTACACTAGGACTTCAAGGGACTATTGTTTCAATTGCCCACCTCCTCATATTTTGCTTTAATTTTCATAATTTTTATTGTGCTTGCATGCGTATATTGAGGGCAATGTACATCTTTAGTGTGGGGGGAGGGGGGGAGTTCACATGCTTATGCTTTTACTAGTATGCTCAATTACTCACATAACACATGCTTTTACTTCTGCACTCAATTGTTATGCTCATGTAGCTTAAGGTGGTTTACCCTAGTTTACAACGGTCATATTCTTATAGTTTAGGAGAATTTTTTAACATTGTATCAATCATGCTCTAGTTTTTACTTGAATTTTAGGGAATTTTTGCTCGATTATCTCTTTTTACACCACTTGCTCATGAGATCTTTTGGAAACTCGAGTTCAAAGTTTTAAGGACTAAGTTTATTGTCGTTTTAGTTAATATTTTTCTTTTGTTTGGCATATACATTAAAAAAAATGGAAAAAGGAAAAAGAAAAAAATATATTTGTGAAGTTTGTGAAT
>NZ_JBHILQ010000141.1:0-655 GCF_042193395.1 Bartonella sp. TT29SHDZB | reverse complement strand
GTAAATGCTGCTTTTCTTCATCCGTTAAATAATGTGCGTGAGGAAACAATCGCGCCATTCCAAGTGAAGGCAAGGATGGCGGATTGTTGATCATCACCAATAGCAAAACTTAAGGCTTGCATTCAGGTGCATTTTTATATTTTTTACAATAAGGGCTGTTTAAGCGCTTCTTGACACTGGGCCTCGGGATCACAGCACCTGGACGACATATGGGAAGGTTTTCGGCTTTATGATTCTCGCACCAAGTCCCTCCCCCCACTTTATCACGGAAACCTGATTGAACCATGCAAGCATAAATTGTTGCTTTTGCATTGATGCTCTGCTTTCTGTTTTCTGGAAATACATCATAAGGGGTTGGCATGCCACATTCTAATAATGCTTTTGCTACCTCAGTAAAATCTGCTCCCGATTTCTCCCAGGCTCCTATAGAGGAGGTAGGAGTTTTATTAAATTGACAACCAGTGATGATTAATAGAGTTAATGTACTCAATAATTTTAAAGGTTTTTTCATTTTTTACTCCATGATTTACTTGAAGGAACTTGTTCACGATGAGATGTGCCATAAGTCTTTTGGCACATATCGCTCGCATCTCCAAGGCAAGTATGGGAACTTATGGGATTTGTAGCCACTCTCAACCATTCTGTCCAAACGTTA
>NZ_JBHILQ010000140.1:0-659 GCF_042193395.1 Bartonella sp. TT29SHDZB | reverse complement strand
CATCATTGACAAGACTACTAACTTTCTCATCCGTATACTTATTGGCATCTTCAAGAACTATCTTCATCTGCTCTTTAGTATAATCATGCAACTGACCACCATTAACAGCTTGCTGAGAACCTGCTTCAATCTTGCCTGCCGCTACATTGTCTATCATAACAGGTTCGCTGTCATTGCCTCCTACTAACGTAATGCTATTGGTCTTTTTCCCATCACTATCTTTGTCATAGTTAACAACGCCATCTGTTACGGCTACTTCAATATCTTTCACATGTTGATCTATCGTATCTACTTTGTCTTCAACCTCTTTTACCCTCTCATTCGTGCTCCAAAGCTGACCACCATTAACAACTTCTTGCGAGCCTTCTTCTATCTTACCATCCAGTACATTCGTAATTTTACTCGACTTGCCATCATGCTTCGCATCATACGCGCCTTCTTCTTCATTCCAATTCAAACCATTGCTCGCCACATTCTTCTCAACATCATGAATACGCTCGTTGATACTCGTCATACCATCACTGACACCATCAAAAGCTCCTGCTACATCATGATAGATCTTCTTTTCTGACGAACTACCATCAGAATTGAATTGTGCAACCTTGAATTCTGGAGCCCTCCATTCGCCACCTTCATAGCTAGCTCCTCCTCCTAAATAC
>NZ_JBHILQ010000139.1:0-663 GCF_042193395.1 Bartonella sp. TT29SHDZB | reverse complement strand
TGACCGATTGGGGCGCCTTGTGGCACAAGAAGGAGACCGCGTTGAACGGGCTGATGCTTTTGTCAACAAAGAGACAAAGACCGTCACTTTAACGGATGGCAAGATTTATATCGCAGGCGATATTTTCCCCGTTGCACCAGCTGTACTCAACAATGTTGCCATGATTGGGCGCTTGGAAATTGGTGTGAAGCTGCAAAAAAAATGGATTACCCATGAGGATGATCCAGAGCTGTTGGGGCAAGTCCCTGGCACATTGGCAGAAGGAGAGCCTGGAGCGGCACGCGAAACAGCACAGCTTGTTTGGGCACTGAAAGAGGATGCGCAGAATGGCACTTTCTTTCCGGTTTATATTTTACAAGATGGTGTTCTGATTGATCAAAAATCCCCCTCATTGCTTGAACCCGCCATGCAAGCTATTGCGACGTACGACCGCGCCCATGGGCATTATATCGTGGGGGGATGCCGAGTAAGTGCATTGGGAGCAAATAACGGTTGCCAAGTCTTTAGTATTCAAGAAGGAGAAGCTAATATCAATGGTTTCAAACGCAAACGCTTAGCGGCTTTGCGCCATGAAGAGCCAGAGGATTTTTCGACAAGCGTTGTTCCAAGCGAAACGCATATTTTTGCGCCTTCAAAAGGGAAAACAAGTTTTACCTTTAAACC
>NZ_JBHILQ010000017.1:0-29037 GCF_042193395.1 Bartonella sp. TT29SHDZB | reverse complement strand
TTACATCAAGAAGCGTTAGCAGACTTCAAAGAAACATTAGAAACATTGTGCGAAGCGTGCTTTATAGAGAAATGTTAAAAATCCTATTCCCTAACTTTTATTTACGCGTCCCTCACTGTAAAAAAGCTGTATAAATACAGCAAGTTATTTTTACATAAAACTTACATGTTATCCATAAATGGTATAACGGTAAAGCCCCCGTAAAATAATCAAAAAATCTATCGAACCTCACTCTCTTTATGCTTAATAAAAGAGTAAGCGAGCACCATTATCGTATTTATATTTTTTTCCCAAGACAGTGTTAATATACGTATTCATTGTAGGCATTTTTTCAGTTTTTATCTGTATGCTAACCACGTTTGGAATGTGAGAAACATGCTTTTGATTGATTTAATATAAATAAGCTTGCCATGAAACAATCTTACAGTATTGAGATCTCTCATTTAAGTTGAAAGACAATTGATTATTATTATAAATCAATATGATGTATAGATTGTCGACATTACAAGCGGTGTGTGAACGCTCAATGGTTAATGCCAATGTTTTTGTTATGGGGGAGGGGGATCGGGTGATAATGAAGTTTTGTATAGCGTACGAGACGTAATTGAGAGATGATTGTTTAGAGGGGCGTTTAGTGAAAAAACTTTGAAAGCAAATGCGCACTCCTTCTGCACTTTAAAAGCCCAAGGGGTTTTAAGTGAAAGAGTGATTAGAATAAGTATTGTGTGTTATATTTTAAGGATAGCGATTTTTTCAGAGCTTCTTAAGTGTGTCCCGTTGAACCAAAACCTCCTGTTCCACGGCTCTCGTTATGGCTTGGGGTATTTTGCTCTGGTTCAATGGCGCAAACATTAACTTGAGATACGGGGGCGATGACTGTTTGGGCAATGCGCATGCCCCGTTGGATTGAAAAGTCTTCTTGGCCTAAATTGATAAGAAGGACTTTGACTTCACCACGGTAGTCACTATCAATCGTTCCTGGAGTGTTGAGGCATGTGATGCCGTGTTTTAAGGCTAAGCCAGAGCGTGGACGTATTTGTGCTTCAAACCCAAGAGATAAATGAAAAATGAGACCTGTTGGAATAAGTGCCCGCTGCCCAGGGGCAAGAACAAGCGTTTCTTCTTCTCCAATTGCTGCCCGTAGATCAAGACCCGCAGAACCTGCTGTTGCGTAGCAAGGAAGTTCTAAACCTTGTCCGTGTGGAAGACGCTGAACGGATAAAGTCTGGGCATGTGAAGATTGAGAAGAGACAGGATGATTGTTTAAAGGGGCGTTGGTTTCAGTGTGCGACATGATCGAGGCATTTCCAAAATATGAGGTCTAGAAGAAAATGATACTTTAACAAAAGATATCTATAAAACCAAGTCGATAAAGGTGTGTGGATATAGGTTGTCCCCAGAGCTTGCTTATCATCTCTTGCTGACTTAAAATATTCCACAACACCACCTAACATCATCAAAGGCATTTTTCAATAATGGCATCATCAAGGATGGCTTATGCCTAGGGGCATGCGCTTATTTGAGATCTAAATTATGGTTACAGATAAGATTTTTTAGATACTACCGATAAGAATACCCGTGGCAAAAACCAGAGCACCCCCAATGATGACCTGTAAAGAGGCGCGCCAAAAGGGAGTTGACATGTATTTGTTCTGAATCCAGACGATGGCGCCTAGTTCGAAAAAAACAATGATAAAAGCAATAATTGTCGCTACATAAAAAGAGTTGATCAAATAGGGAAGAGTATGACCTAGTCCTCCTAATGTTGTCATAATGCCGCTGGCAAGACCTCTTTTTAATGGCGAACCACGCCCTGATAATTTTCCGTCATCATGGGCTGCTTCTGTAAAACCCATTGAAAGTCCCGCACCAATTGAAGCTGAGAGCCCTATCAAAAAAGTTTGATGCGTGTCTCCCGTGGCAAAAGCTGCGGCAAAAATGGGGGCAAGGGTGGAGACAGAGCCATCCATTAATCCTGCAAGACCTGGTTGAATCCAAGTCAAAAGTGTTTGTCTTTGCGTTTTCGAGGGTTTTTTTATGGTGTGATTTGCCGCTGTTGTTTTTTGGGAGGGATGGCGGCTCTTGCCTTTCACAAGAGAAGTTTTGTCACATAATGAACCGATAGTGTTTGCACGATTATGGCAAGAAAGGCACAAAAGTTGCTGATAATTTTTAAGCTCTTGAAGCCCCATGGCGGTAAAAACCGCCGCTTCCTTAGAGGAATAAGGTTCTAGAGCTTTTGCATATTTTAAATAGAGCGCCGCATGTTGCTCTTTTATTTTGAGCGCTTTAAGTATCACGTTTTGTGCTGAACGAAAGGACAGAGCTTTACGTTGTACAAATGAAAAAAACGATCTCAACATTTTCTGTTCCTCTGTACTTTAGAATAATTCTAAAACATAAGAAAAATAAACCGAAAGTCAATCTAAAAGTTAAAAACTGACAAATTACAAAAAGGTTGCACTGAGAAAAAAGGTGATGGGATGTTGAGAAAGTACAAGGAGATTTATCAAGTGGAGTCGACAGGGGTGCATGAAAGAAATAATTGCGTGAAAAATTTAAGAGACAATGTGCTTTATTTTGCTAAAGGGGCGTTTGAATGGAGCATTCTAATGTATTGATGCTCGAGAATATAGGAAAAGAAATAGGCTTGGCATCATCATTCATTTGATGCGTTCAAAATACTGTAACAGCTCTTAGAATTTGAAATGATTCTTTTAAAGGAGATCTTTTTCAAGGGATAAAAGCCCATTTCGCGAGGGTGGGCCCCGTGAAGAGTATAGAAGGGTAGAGCCGCAAAATTTCCATGAAATAATATAAACTCCATTGAGTCTTCTTAATCTTTACGCTTCATAAAAGAGCAAGCCGGCATCATCATACACCTTAGCTCCCAGTGTTGCGAAAGTCTTTAGCACGGTTCATTATAGGCATGGCATTTTATTGTACAGTTTTACGCCACTTGATCCCACTTGTGGAGGTGTAAGACAGTATTCTTATGATATTTACGCGCATTTTAGCGTTGTTACAGCTTTTGCATTTAGATGGATTTGTTAGCGTGTAACGAATTATCTTTTGTGCTGTAATTGCAGGGGCAGGTTTAAGGGTGGGAGTGTATAAATGAGAGAGATATTATCATATCAAATTGTTTGATCACGCATAAAAATTTATGCTTTATGAAGGGGCATTTATCGCCTTGTAACTTGCCTGATATCTTGTATGAAAGCCCAAAATTCAGTAGGATTCCTCTCACTTCAAAACTTCTTATATTGAAGCAATTCAAATCATTTTCTTGTGGATCACAAGGAGGGGGGTGGGTGCTGTGTTTTTATTTAAAGTATGGGATGAGTTGCAATGTGAGAAGTGCATAATCTCTACGCGTTAACAAACGTTTTTGATGTTTTTAAAAAAGAGCGAAATTGTGCAGATAAAAAAGGGAGCATATATGGAAAATAGTGATGGTTTGAAATTTTGGCGGCTTTCTGAAAAACTAACAATACTGCAGGCAGCGCTTTTAATAGTTGGATTAAATCCAGGAAAGTATTTGTTTGTCAACAAATTAGAACCAGAAAAAAGTGATATTTACGAAGATAACCTTTCCGTATCATCAGAGAAAACTGCTAATTTCCGTGCAGCCTATCATGCTATCGTTCAAGCGGGAAAAAGCAATCGATTAGAGATAGAATGGTCGTACTATAATTTTTCGGATTTTATAGATGCAGATTCCTCATATGTTCGCGTTGATGATTTAAAAGAATGGCTTTCGTCGCGTGGTCTGCGTCCTGCGTTTTTTTTCCCTGAGGATGCTGCTGCTGAGACTAAGGACCAAAAATATGCGTTTCAAGATCCAACGCATCCACGTTATGCTCCAAAGCTTGCTGCTATTGTTGCGGCATGGGAAGCGGTGAGTGAGGTTGAGGGTGGTAAAACTGTTAAAGGAACGCTTGCAAAATGGTTGCAACAGAATGCTGATCAATATGATTTACACAATAAGAAAAATGGTAAGTTAAAAAAGGATGTTATTGAGGAATTAGCGGCTGTTGCGAATTGGGAACCTACCGGAGGGGCGCCTAAAACACCTGCCAGCTCTCTTTTATCAAAAGAAAAAAAATAAAAAGATCACTAAAATTGTGCTGTTTTTTTTGATAATTCTGAAGATAATCTCTTTTTCTGGGGGAGATTTTTACTTTTCTTCCCTAGATTATAAGTAATTGTTTTTCAATGAAAATAATTTTTATAACTGTTCCAATGACTGTTCAGGCGGGGGAAAATAGACATTTTGGGGCAGTAAAATTTACCCTGTAGTTTTCGTAACTTACCTCTCTATTTTTGTTTGATTTTTTTGGGCATTTTGCAATCCATTATAAATTGAAATGAGAATGCAACATGAGAAAAATATTTTCTTTTTTTACGGTGCGTGGAAGTGCAAAAAATCCTCAAGTAAATGCACCGATAAATACACCGATATTGGAGCAGCCTGTTGCCGATGAGGTGGTGCGTAAATCGTTTAGAGTAGGTGTATTATCGTTTTGGTTAAAATTTGAACTTATCGTTGTTATAGAAAAGGTCAAAGCTGAGCGCCATAGGCTCTCTCCATAAAGAAATCTTGTCATCTATGAGCGAGTGAGGATTTCTCTTGAAAAATTTGCACAATAGTAAAACTCGTTAGCAAAACCCGTTCTTTGGCGTAACAAAAAGGATGTCATAAATGATTATCTCATCATAAATATGCTTTAAGAATAACCCGTGCGTGGCGAAAGTCTATGGCATAGTCGCTATAGATTTTTGCTCCGTGTGTGATGATCAATACTCTTGTTTATCTCTTGTCAATGCAAGTGCCCATGAAAGTGATGAGAGTCTATTGCTCCATTGTGATGCTTGGTGGTTCATGTTTAGAAACGACAAGTGTATTGAACGCGATAGGGCTGATAGAAGGGAGAACGTATCCTGTAAAAATAGGTGTGTCTTTAAAATAAAGCTGATAAACGAAATTATTTTTTATCTACCTTTTATATGGTGAGAAAAAAGGCATTCAAAGTGCAAGCATAAGCAATTCAGCAATAAATCCCAAAATAGCATAGATCGTTTCTAGGAGAAGAGGAAGAAAATCTATCTGCAAAAGCTATGTTAGGTCATGTGACCGGTGAAATAATGTGGTTAGGGCAATAAACAATTGTTTTTGGTGAAGAGATAGAAATCGGTCGTGTGTTGATTTCTGGTTTATTAGAGAATTTTCTTTGTTATCTCGTAAAATACGATCGTTTGAGGTGTGGTCATATAAAGCGAAGCTTTTTTTTAATCTTGGAAAGATATTCCCGTTGCGGAAAATCATATAAAGTTTAAGCAACGGCAGCACGATTTTTTGTGCAATGAAATGATAAGTATGTACAATATCTCGGTAATCTCCATGGGAAACTTTACCGGATCCAAGGTGTGGATATTGTCTTCTGCTTATCCTAAATCGCAGATATTTCAAAACAACAACGGTGGAGCAAAACAACAACGGTGGAGAATGAATGTTGGATATGTTCTAGGGAAGGTTGCAAAAAATGGCAGTTTTCAAAAAAATACCAAAAATGACGAAAGGAGCGGTTGCCCACTCCTTCGTTCCTATCTCCCCTTGCGGGGAAGCGGTCACCATTACTGATGCCGTGTATGCTGATATAGATACACTTATTTTTCTCAAAAGTCAATACTGTAAATGCGGTAAATATTTGAGCATCAGAGCTACAACTTTATGAAAATCTTCGCAGGATAACCTTGGAACGGTACGTGAGCAACTTAAACGACTTACAGAAACTGTTGTGACATAATTGCAGATAATCCACGCTTTTTTATTCTCTATGGGAGATTGTATTGGATACGCAGCGGGATTATTGGGTTGTGATTTCGTTGAAAAAGGTAAAACTGTTACATTTCCATATAATTTTGCATTCTTAGAAAGCACTAAAACAGGCCGCTTTTTCCAAAATTCAGGGAGTATCGAATCATGAGGAAAATCGCACCAAAAAACTTGCCTGATGCGTGGTGCCGATTTGATTCGTGGTTTTATATGAGGTGGTTTTTGGTAAGGCGCATTTAAATCTCTTTCTCTTATATGCTCGCGCCATGCATTATGATCATGTTCCATCATAGTACATGGTTCTTCAAGTTTGGTTATATCTAAGGAAATAGGTGATAGGATAGAAGGCTCTGTGTTCTTATCTTCAGCCATAGCAGACCATTTATATTTATTGGTCCCCTCACTTATTATTTTACGGCTTTTCTATCACGAGTTTTTATCAAAATGTTGCTTATAAGTACAGAGAGGTGAAACCATAAAATGGATGTATCTGCTTATTTTTGTCTTTTGAGTACAACGCTAGAGGAGGGATGTTGGTGACTCGTTGGTGTTGGTGGGGTGGTTTGGCGGTGGGTGGTTTTGGGTGGGGATTGGTGACTGGAGAGTTGTTGGTTAGGGGGGAAGCGATTGGAGAGAACGAGTGCACGCGGTTTCGTTTCTATTTTATGGTTAGAGTTTTTTATTGCTTGAAAGAATGCCTTTTGAAGTAATATAGAGGCTTATAAGGGAGAAAAATAGGCTTGAGACGACATTCCAACCGGCAAATGAGAGAAAAAGAAAGCGTGTGGATGCTTCAGAACAAGAAGGGGGATGAATGCTATTTAATTGGTTAAGCAGCTGGTTAATGTCTGAGGTTTTTCTGACTGCGCTTAAACCACAACTGAGGGGAGCTGCCCAAAAGCCATATTCAACACCCGCATGATAAATGGCTAAAACAAGGCTGATGCACATTAAGACAAAAACACACAAAAATAAAAGTTGTACCCAAGCAGTTATGCGAAAAAAATATGCCCCAAAACCTGCTAAAAGCAAAAATGGTATGGCACCATAATAGGGGAAACGCTCTATGAGACATAAATCGCAAGGAAGATACCCTCCGAAATGTTCAAAACCAAGGGCAATACCTATTGTGGCAGACAAGCAAAAAGCGAGAAAAAAAGCCCACAAACTTTGTTCTTTTCTGCTGGGTTCAAGATGAAGGTGCTTGTGTAAAAGTGGGTGAGAAGACAAAACGCATGCCATTAAGTCTGTTCCTTATAAAAGCTTCTTGTTTAAAAAAGCTATGAAAATCCCATAAATTAAAAGGAGGCTAACACAACCAATGAGAACAATCCATTTGAAATGCTGTACTAGAAAATTCATTGCTTTTTGCCCAAAATGTTTAATCAGCCACGCGAGAAGATAAAAACGAGCGCCTCTAGAAAAAATACAAATAAGCACGAAAAGTTCAAGACGTACACTCATGACACCAGCCAAAATTGTGACAATCTTGATGGGGGGAAGATGAAAAAAACCTGATGTTATCAGTAAAATGATTAGAAATTGCAGGGTTGCACTATTTTTCAGAGATTCAAAACTTTCAACCTTACCATAAATTTCTAAAATGGGCTTGGCAAGGGTATCATAGGCAAAATGTCCGATAAACCAACCGGCAATGCCTCCTAATACAGAACAGATCGTCGCAATCAAAGCATAGCGATAAACCTGCTTTTGATGAATAAGCAGCATCGGAATATATAAAACATCTATGGGAATTGGAAAAACAGAACTTTCAATAAAGGCAATGAAACCAAGCCAGTGCGGTGCTGTACGCCGATTTGCTAAAGAAATCGTCCAAACCTTTAATTTGTTTAATATCATGAGGCTTTTATAAGTTTAAGAGGTAAAGACTTTACAAATGAGATTGCTATAAATCCGGTAGAGAAATCCAATAAAGAAAATATTCCATAAAATAGATAAGAAAATGATATGAATTCTTAAAAAATGAGAAGTCTTCTGTTGACGAATCTGTTCTTCTTCATATAGTGCAAAGGAATAATCGACAAGTCTGTCTTTTATAGTCCTGTCTTTTATAGCTGTGTGCGGGTGTGGTGGAACTGGTAGACGCGCCAGACTCAAAATCTGGTTCCGAGAGGAGTGTCGGTTCGAGTCCGACCACCCGCACCACTTCATAAATATTTCCCTTTATCCTGTTATGGCGCATCACGTTGTTTTATAAAACATGGGGGGTTATAAAACGTGAGATTCATAGACCGTGTTCAATGTTTTGCATGTTGAATGAAAAACCTCGAATACCGTAGGATTCTCTCATTTCAAGTCTGCTTCTAGTAAATCAACCAAAATCATGTCGCTCGTACGTTACAAGCTAGATGAGCTCGCGTGGAGTGAAATTTTACAAAAAATGAATAAAAATGCCTCTTATGCTGTTTCAAGGGCATCATTGGAGGTAAAGTGTATGATGGATGGTGCCAGCTTGCACTTTTATGAAGTGTAGAGATGGTGTTCTATAGACTTTATATTCTTGTAGGTGTTGTCGCAAAATGGGCTTGAGGGTTTTGAGAGATGTTTCTTTAAAACACGCATGTGAATTGGCAACCAAAGTGTCTTGAATTTGAGTGTGTTTGGTTTGAAGCGTTGTTGTATGACATGAGGGGGATCGCCAAAAAGATATGTGAGCAACAAAAGCATGGGGTAGTGCGTAATCTCCACTCTTTAAAAGACAGAGTTTTAGAGGTTTAAAAAAATAGTGCTTTAGAGGCTTTATAGATTTTATATTCTTGTAGGTGCTTTCGCAAAATGGGCTTGAGGGTTTTGAGAGATGTTTCTTTAAAACACGCATGTGAATTGGCAACCAAAGTGTCTTGAATTTGAGTGTGTTTGGTTTGAAGCGTTGTTGTATGACATGAGGGGGATCGCCAAAAAGATATGTGAGCAACAAAAGCATGGGGTAGTGCGTAATCTCCACTCTTTAAAAGGCAGAGTTTTAGAGGTTTAAAAGATTGTGCTTTAGAGGCTTTTGGAAGTCGTAAAGCAGAGGAAAAGGGTAAGGTTGGAAATTGGGTTTTACCTTGACAACTTCATGTGCTCCCCAAATGAAGCTGTCTCCCCGTTACAGAAATTACATAAACAGAAAACCGCAATATCCTCTCTCCACTCTGGCATACAATAGCTGTAAAACACTGTCGTTTGAAGTGTGGTAATATAGGCATTTGTAGTGTGGTCATATAGGGCATACTTCCTTGAAACGTTACAGTATTTTTTCAGGGTGGGTTGGATATTCTTCAGTGTGTTTGTCTTGCTTTAGGTTTAAGAGCATTCCATGAGGAGGAGCCCAGAGAAGCCCGCCCAAGATCCCCCTAAGAGTCCCCAAGAGTTTTTGTGCTTTTATAAACGGACTGTGCTTTTATAAACGGACATGGTGTTTAAAAATGGATTTTTAAACATAGGTTTTTAGAAGCTTTATTCTTTAAGAGCGGGGAGGAAAGTCAACATATATCCTATAAAACTGCTATTGATGCGCAATATCCATATTTATTTTAAAGAAATATCTCTTACATAACGGCTCTCATTTATTTTACGATGGCGCTCAGTGGTATGATAGTAAAGCTTTTATATTCCAAATGCATTACATGAAAGGCTGCGAGGATAGAAGCTTGCTTTAAGAGAGGGAGAGGCTTTATTGTTTCGTGACTATTTGTTTACAGTTTAGTACTGTTTTTTAGAATCTATGTCTTTTTAGGGGAAAGGGGCATAAAAAAACCCCGTTTTTAACAGGGTTTTTTAATCATTCAATTTTTCTACAAAACTTAGAATTTGTAAGCGATACCAAAGCGAACATCATGCGCTTGAGAAGAGATTTTAAGGTTATCGTTTGCAAAGTTCTTTTTAAAAAAATCTGAATAACGATATTCTGTACGCATAATGATATTATTTGTCATTGCAAGATCAAAACCACCACCAACAGTGTAACCAATCATTGTTTTTGTCTCATCTAACACATTGCCAGAAGCAAAAATTGTCGAATCTTCTTGCGATTTTGATAAAAGTGACATGATATATTGCATCTGTTTATAGGCTATACCTCCTGCAATATAAGGCATAAGACGATGGGAAGCAAAACCAATGCGCGCGCGCGTAGCACCAGCCCCTATTTCTTTCAATGTTACACTGCTAACAACAATGTCACCATAGTTGGGTATCGTTTCATCCTGAGCTGCAGGTTTTATGATAGGAATCCCAGCTTCTTTAAAGGCAACGTTAATGGAGTCTAATTTATCTAAAATTTTCTTTCCACTGTCTGTTTGGGTGCTTTTCCTCCCAGACCAGACTAAGTCGGTATCAAAACCGAAAACAAAATCTCCTAGATCAATGTTAGAACCTGCATACAACCCTGTTCTCAATCCTGATAGTTTCGGTGATAAATCTCTATCAATCCAAGCCCATTTTCCGTCTCTGGCTTCTTCTACATAATTTAGAGTATTTTTATTGGAAAAATATCCGATTTGTCCTCCTAAATAAAAACCAGACCAAGAAAAAGGTGCAGAAATAGTAACCGGTGAAATACGTGACGATGAATCATTTTGCAATGAAACCTTCGGTTCTGATTGCTTAAAGATTACCGTATCTGCTGCTTGCGCTGTTGAAGCGGTAATGAAAGTAAAAATAGATAGTGCTATTAAACATTTTGTTTTCATAAAATATCCCCAATTCATTTAGAATATAAATCGCATTATACACGAATCGGTTAAAAAAATCTATATTTAATAATCATTATGAAAACTAAAATACTCAAAAAAATCTATAATTATTCATATTTAAGCATTCTTAAAACTTGTTTTCATGCTATTATCTCGCGTTTGTATTGATTTTTCAGTATTTTTTATATACACACTTCAGTATTCTCTATGTTTTAGAAAAAATTATAATATAGTAAACAAGCTTTTTATTTATTAAAAAACATTATTTAATATATATTAAAAATACTCTTTGTTGTTAAGTGTTAAATGTATTATCCACTATGATTGAAATTAATGTGCTTAATATTTAATTGAACGTAAAAAATGCATATTGGCACCATTATATTCTTTGCTCGTTTCTGATATTGCGTAGCTTTGTATTGCGATAGCCTTTTGAGCACTTGAGGAGATGAGCGACTTTATTTCTTTTTTATCTATATGTGCCACTTTTGCTTATGGCAATCTAAGCGAATAGTTTTGATTGCCAAGCGAATAGTTTTGATTGCCAAGCAAATAGTTTTGATTGATTGAATGGAATACGAAGAATAAGAAGGAGTAAAGTGCGAGAATCTCAAGTCTCATGAGGTTTCTTATGCGCCATGTAAAACGGATAAACTCTCCGTTCCGTTCGCTTAAAGCCGGAACGTGGATGAGAGCCTAAAAACTGAATGTCGTTGGCTATTTTAAAGAGATTAGCGCGTGCATTCAGATTTTTGTGGAAATGGGTGAGGGTGTCATAATGGGCAAATGCCTCCAATTTCTTGCGAGCTGTCAAGGATATCCCGTCAGAGAGTGAATTGTTTCAGCAAAGATCAAAACCTTTCAGTGCATCAAATTTTGTTCCAACAGCTGTTCCTCTATTGAGCACGCCCCATCTTCACGCTTCATAAAAGAGACATTTCTCAATGTTCCTAAACCCATTTCACGACGGCGATTATGAATGGTATAACGATAAATCTATTGAGCACCTCTTTTACGCTTCATAAAAGAGACATTTCTCAATGTTCCTAAACCCATTTCACGACGGCGATTATGAATGGTATAACGATAAATCTATTGAGCATCTCTTTTACGCTTCATAGAGGAGCAAGCCGGTGCCATTACTATATTTGCCAGTTCGTGGGTGTTGTGACAGTCCTCTCCACAATGTTGTGACAGGCCCCTTTGTCCGTTGTGACAGTCCTTGGCGCTTGAGGTGGTTCATTAGAGGCGTTTGTAGTCCTTATCTTATACAATTTCTATCCATACATTCATTGCGTTTGTGATGTGCTAGTCAGTGATTTTGATTGATGCAACATGGGACAGATTTAAAATGAGAAAATCTTACGGTATTTAGGATTCTCATTCAATATGGATAACGCTAGATTATTATTATAAATCAATACATTATCTCATTGAGATAAGAGTTATCTACCCAATGTTATCAATAATGATAACATTGTAAGCGTAACTACTATGAATTCATTAATCTTTTTTACTTCGATTGAAATTATGTCTATTAATACTGATTTTTTTTGAGCTAATTCTGTTTGGTTGATAGCTAATTGATTTTTAAAATCAAGATGTGAAGCTAGAATGAAAAACACCTTACGGTCATAGCCATTTAAATCACTTTCTGCCAGTATAGCCATTGGGTGTTGAGCCATGACTATTCATTTCTTTCCAAAACCGTTGTGCCTTTTAAGTACAACATAAGCAACAAAACCATCCATAGCATAAATGCGGACCAGAGCCTAAAATGAACGCTGTGGGTAATTGTTATCGGTCATCATCGGGGTGTTTACACCCCGATTTTTTGACAGAAAGATTTGTTTTAAGACGTTTGCATCTTTTTTAGTGGGTTGTTTATTGGGGAGCAATCATCTTTTTAGGATCAACTAATCGATCATAATCCTCTACAAAAACGCCTGCTTTTAATGCTTCGGTGCGCAAAGTTGTATCATTTTTATGCGCTGCTTTGGCAATTTCAGCAGCTTTTTCATAGCCAATTTCTGGTGCAAGAGCTGTGACTAACATGAGTGAGCGCTCCATGAGCGAGTGAATATGAACACGATTGGCCCGTAATCCTTGAATGCAATGCATATCAAAAGAACGCATGCAATCACCAAGAAGGGTAATTGATTGTAAAACGTTATAGCCAATAACAGGTTTATAAACGTTGAGTTCAAAATGTCCTTGGCTTGCGGCAAAGGTTACGCTGGTATGATTCCCAAAGACTTGGCAAGAAACCATGGTCATGGCTTCACACTGGGTGGGGTTGACTTTGCCGGGCATAATGGAAGAGCCAGGTTCATTTTCAGGAAGACTGAGTTCTCCTAAACCGGAACGTGGACCAGAGCCTAAAAACCGAATGTCATTAGCAATTTTAAACAAATCAGCAGCGAGAGCATTCAGGCTTCCGTGGAAATGCGCAAGGGCGCCATGATGGGCAAGTGCTTCAAATTTATTGCTGGCAGTTTGGAACGTTATTTCTGTGAGAGTGCTTACTGTTTGCGCAAAAGCAACGTCAAAACCTTTGGGTGCATTCAGTCCTGTGCCAACAGCCGTGCCACCTTGAGCAAGCATTTGGACATCGGTTAGAGCATTTTCAATGCGCTGAAGATTGGCTTCTAATGCGGTACGATAGCCTGAAAATTCTTGCCCTAAGGTTAAAGGGGTTGCATCTTGGGTATGGGTGCGGCCGATTTTAATGATGTCTGCAAATTCTTGCTCTTTTTGTTTTAATGTCGCAATAAGAGCTTCAAGGATTGGCAGTAAGTGTTGGCGTGTTTGCAACGTGGTGGCAATGTGAAGCGCCGTGGGAAAGGAATCGTTCGATGATTGACTCATATTGACATGGTCATTGGGATGAACGGGTTTTTTGCTTCCAAGCTTTCCTCCCAAAATCTTACTAGCACGATTAGCAATGACTTCATTGACATTCATATTGCTTTGTGTGCCTGAGCCTGTTTGCCAGACGGAGAGTGGAAAATGCGTATCAAAATCGCCAGCAAGCACTTCATCAGCGGCGGCAATAATTGCTTTTCCAATATTTTCTGGTAGTTTGCCTTTGTCCATATTTACAAGTGCTGCTGCTTTTTTGACAAGGACTAAGGCATAGATGATGGCAAGAGGCTGCTTTTCACTGCCAATATTAAAATTATGCAGAGAACGTTCAGTTTGTGCGCCCCAATAACGATCTTGACGGACCGAAATCGTTCCAAAGCTATCCGTTTCCTGACGTGTTTCAACCATGATAAGATCCTTTTTTGTTCACGGGTTCTCAAAAAAGATAGATAACGCGAAAGTGCAATAAGAGGCAAGACTTTGAAGCTTCATTTAGAAAAATTATTTTATGGCTATTCTTGACATTGAGAGATGCCGATTTTATATCTAACTCATGTTAGCACTCACGTGAAGAGAGTGCTAGCAAGAACTTTTAAGATTAATGCAATTATGTTCAGTTTTAAGGATTTAAAACATGGCTAATATACAATTCCGCCCACTTCACGACCGTGTCGTTGTCCGTCGGGTTGAATCTGAAAATAAAACAGCTGGTGGGATCATCATCCCTGATACAGCAAAAGAAAAACCTCAAGAAGGCGAAGTGATTGCTGTTGGCAATGGCGCTCTGGATGATAATGGAAAGCGCGTGCCGTTAGAAGTCAAAACAGGAGACCGTATTTTGTTTGGAAAATGGTCTGGAACTGAAGTCAAGATTAATGGGGAAGATCTCCTCATCATGAAAGAATCTGACATTATGGGAATTATGGGCTAATTGAAGCGCTTAGTTTTTCATTGTGTACTATTTTGAAAAAAACTCCAAGGAGAAATTAAATGGCTGCTAAAGAAGTCAAATTTGGCCGTGATGCGCGTGAGCGTTTGTTGCGCGGTGTCGACATTCTTGCTAATGCTGTGAAGGTGACACTCGGCCCTAAAGGTCGCAATGTGGTGATTGATAAATCATTCGGTGCGCCTCGCATCACAAAAGATGGTGTATCCGTTGCAAAAGAAATCGAACTGGAAGATAAGTTCGAAAATATGGGTGCGCAAATGTTGCGCGAAGTTGCTTCTAAAACCAATGATGTTGCCGGTGATGGAACAACAACAGCAACTGTTTTGGGACAGGCTATTGTGCAAGAAGGTGTTAAAGCCGTTGCTGCTGGTATGAACCCAATGGATTTGAAGCGTGGAATTGATGCTGCTGTTGAAGAAGTGGTGGCAAACCTCTTCAAAAAAGCTAAAAAAATTCAAACTTCTGCAGAAATTGCACAGGTGGGAACAATTTCCGCCAATGGTGCTGCTGAAATCGGTAAAATGATCGCTGATGCTATGGAAAAAGTGGGCAATGAAGGCGTCATTACCGTGGAAGAAGCTAAAACCGCTGAAACGGAATTGGAAGTCGTGGAAGGAATGCAATTTGACCGCGGGTATCTTTCCCCTTATTTTGTCACAAATGCTGAGAAAATGGTCGCTGATCTCGATGATCCTTACATTCTCATTCATGAAAAGAAATTGTCTAATTTGCAATCCTTACTTCCTGTGCTTGAAGCTGTTGTTCAGTCTGGAAAACCACTTCTCATTATCGCTGAAGATGTGGAAGGTGAAGCTTTGGCAACGCTCGTGGTTAACAAACTGCGCGGTGGTTTGAAAATTGCTGCTGTAAAAGCTCCTGGATTTGGTGATCGCCGTAAAGCAATGCTGGAAGATATTGCTATCTTGACATCTGGACAGGTTATTTCTGAAGATGTGGGCATTAAACTTGAAAATGTCACTTTGGATATGCTTGGACGTGCAAAGAAAGTGAATATTTCTAAAGAAAATACCACCATTATTGATGGTGCTGGACAAAAAGCTGAAATTACTGCTCGCGTCAATCAAATCAAGGCTCAGATCGAAGAAACAACTTCTGACTATGACCGTGAGAAATTGCAAGAAAGACTTGCTAAACTCGCTGGTGGTGTTGCTGTTATCCGTGTGGGTGGTGCAACAGAAGTTGAAGTGAAAGAAAAGAAAGACCGTGTTGATGATGCTTTGAATGCAACACGTGCTGCTGTTGAAGAAGGTATTGTTGCTGGTGGTGGTACCGCATTGTTGCGTGCAGCAAATGCGTTGACTGTTAAGGGAAGTAATCCTGACCAAGAAGCGGGTATTAGTATCGTTCGTCGTGCTCTACAAGCTCCAGCGCGCCAAATCGCAACCAATGCTGGTGAAGAAGCCGCTATTATTGTGGGCAAAGTGCTGGAAAATAATGCTGACACTTATGGTTACAATACCGCAACCGGTGAATTTGGTGATTTGATTGCTTTGGGAATTGTTGATCCCGTGAAAGTTGTGCGTTCTGCTCTTCAGAATGCGGCTTCAATTGCGAGCCTTCTGATCACAACAGAAGCAATGGTTGCTGAAGTTCCCAAAAAAGACACTCCAATGCCTCCAATGCCTGCTGGTGGAATGGGCGGAATGGGCGGAATGGATTTCTAAGCTCTTTTCCATAGACGTAATAAAGAAACGGGTCTTATGGGCCCGTTTTTTTGTATATTTCTTTTGTGCATACGAATTTTCCTCTTTATGATTGTTTCTTTATCTTAGAGGATTATTCTCTTTTCCACGGAGGGATATGTCGTCATTATGAAGAGAGTGAATAGATCTCACTTTTGGTTTTTGGCTTTTTCTCTTGCATTTATGAAATGTTTCTATTGTGCAGAGATTGTGATTGCCTTTGAAAATATTTTGCTGATAAAAATACAATTCTTTGATTTATAATAATTTCTTTCTCATATAGTTCTTTTTTTATTTTAAGCTTATTCATTTATCATTAAAAAATCCTGTGTTTGTGCTTCATAAGGTGAGAGGTCACTACGGTTTTTATAAACCAACGCAATCATTAAAAGTCAGTAGTTAAGAGTTAGTAATTAAGAGTTAGTACCTATTGAGCGTTGGAAAGACAGAATTGAAAAGAGCATGATGGGGCTGGTTTGTTTTTTTATGAATAAGATGCTGGTATTTCAAGCTTTTGCATAGGGGGATAAGCATCTCTCTGTTTCGTTGATCTCTGAAATGGGGAGACTGCTCCATTTGAGAAGCTTAAAGATAAAAGCTAATTTTTTGCCTTGCTCTCATCTTTTTTTCGGTAAGCGCATCACCTAAACTGGAGCCAAACCCATGTTGTCATACTCAAGTTCTGTTTGTTGCCTATATTGTGACAGAAAATTCTTGAGAGGGGAGCAATTTTTGAGCTAAGGGGACCATGACAGATAGCTGAAAAAAATCATTACGAGACAGTAGGCGCGCTTGTTTTAGAATTTTTAATGCTTCTGATGATAAAGGCACGCGAAATTCTGTTGTAGCTTCATGCCTTCTTTTCATATTTTCGAGCCAAGGATTTTTCATATATTCTCTTCAATTTGATCTTTATGCATAGGACATAAGGGCATTGGGCGGCAGGGCATTGGGCGGCAGGGCATTGAGAGGCAGGGCATTGGGCGGCAGGGCATTGGGAGGCAGGGCATTGGGCGGCAGGGCATTGGGAGGCAGGGCATTGGGAGGGTGAAAATTGAGAGGTAGGGTATTGAGAGGCAGGGAGGAGCCGGCTTGCTTTTTTATTAAACGTAAAGATGAGAGGCTTTATGTAAGGCTACCATTACATTGCTTGTTTATGCACTTCTTTAAAAGAAATGTCTTTTAATACAAATTCTTGGTAATGGGATTTATGAAGAGTATAAAATCATTTGGATATCAATAGATTATTAAAAAAATGTATGTTGGTATGATCCTTTTCTTATGTTACCAAAGTTGCTGACTTACGTGTTTGTTAAAAATCTCTCTTCATACCCTTAAATTCATTTCATGAAAGTGTTTGTGAAGAGTGTATAAAAATTTCTCGTGAGACGTGAAAAATCATCAATAAAACTCCATGTGTTCAAAAAATAACGAATGGCTTTTTATATTTTAAAATAATTGAACACGTCTCACGGTTCATTTTTTATTTTTTATTTTAGAGCTGAATATTCGATTTTTGTGTAAAAAAATTTCCCAGCGCATCTATAATCCGTGAAAAATCAAGCGCTAATAACACAATGATGAATATAATCCACTTCGTATAACGCGACATCACTTTTATACTTTTATAAGTCATGATGATTTCTTGTAGGATTTCTTTTTCCTTTTCTGTAAGCTCTTTATCGTCTTGTGTTTTTTTTCTAGCCATGTTTCCACCCACACATGTGTTCCCCTTGTTTGTTATGCTTTAAAATATCTCTTGCGAGATTTGAACTGATGATATTGAGATCTTTGTTGTCTAAATAAATGGGCATCCAACCAACGCAAGAAAAAGGCTCATTGATTGTTTTTATCGCGCAACCAGTGAGTAAGAGCAGCCCGTACATCAGTATCACTTTTTTGATTAATTTCATTTTCCACCTCTTGCCGTGTTGTTGATGACTTTAGTGTTGTTTCTATTTGCTTTTGTTGCTCAATCTTCTTTCCAAGAGTGAAAGCTTTTGCTAAAGCAATAAAAAAAGCGGTCAGAGCCGCTCCTGTTATCATCAGATTTTTTTTCAACCACCCCATCATAAACGCTGCTCCCGAAACCGTTTTGCCACAAAGAAAATGCCAACGAAGGCGGCTAAAACCATAATGGTTGCTAATGCCCATTGGATAGGACCATTGCCTGCCAATAAACCGCCAAGACCAGAAAAAGAACCAATAATCGGCGTAAGCGCTTCTGCCTTGAAAACACCCGTTGGTGCTTGCGTTTCTACGGTTTGATAGTTGGAAGAAACATAAGCCCCTTTCGCCCATAAGCCTGCTTCTGCTGCACGACGGTGCACTAAACCGTGAAGACGTTTTCCTCCTGCTTTGGTCCACTTTTGTAACTCAGCAGGGACGGCTTCATATTCGCCGTTATTGAGCTTTTTTAGAAGGGTCGAATTACAAAAAGCTGCCGTTCCTACATTATAGCAAAACGATACGAGTGCGGCGAATTGTTCATTCGTTAAAGAAACCGTCACATGTTTTTCAACGGTGTTTTCAAATTGCCTTAAATCTTGACAAAGAACTTCTTCTGCTTGTTCTTCAGTAATGATCATGCCCTTGTGAACGAACGGTTTGCCAGCCGTGCTGGTATGACCATAGCCGATTGTCCACACCCCAATGGCATCTTTATAGGCTTGTAAACGCAATCCTTCCCATTGTTTAATGAGTGCAAGTCCTGCTTTAGATATTTTTCTCATTTGCTTCTCCATAAAATAAAGCCTCACGGTAACGTGAGGCTGGTTGACAGATTAAAAATGAATTTTTTCACGCTTCAAAAACAGAAGAGATGTGAAACTGTGATGAAATCAAAAGGTTGGGCAAGAGGGATAATGGTTGGGCAAGAGGGGTAAATAGTTGGGCAAGAGGGATAATGGTTGGGCAAGAGGGGTAAATAGTTGGGCAAGAGGAGTAAATGGTTGGGCAAGAGGGGTAAATAGTTGGGCAAGAGGGGTAAATGGTTGGGCAAGAGGGATAATAGTTGGGCAAGAGGGGTAAATGGTTGGGCAAGAGGGGTAATGGTTGGGCAAGAGGGATAATGGTTGGGCAAGAGGGGTAAATAGTTGGGCAAGAGGGATAATGGTTGGGCAAGAGGGGTAAATAGTTGGGCAAGAGGGGTAAATAGTTGGGCAAGAGGGGTAATGGTTGGGCAAGAGAGGTAAATGGTTGGGCAAGAGGGGTAATGGTTGGGCAAGAGGGATAATGGTTGGGCAAGAGGGATAATGGTTAGGTTGGTGAGATAATGGTTGGGTTGGTGTTTTCCGTTAAGAGAGGTTGTTGATTTTAAGACCTTGTATTGGTTTTTTGATGGAGTCTTTATTGGTGTGCGGGCAGTTGTTGGGTTGATGCACGATAAGCGTGATCTATAGTGGTTGTGTTCGTCGTATGGCATTGATGTGGGGGGCTTGAGATATAAGCGCACACTCTCAGAAAAACAAGACATATGCTTTTACTGAAGACGGAAGCATTCAATATTTTATGTATCAAGCGTTTTGCCTATTCAAATAGTCTCATTGTTACAAAAAGCTTTGGGCGAACAAGAGCTTTGGAATTTTGATACAATTTTAAGAGGGGATGGTTTTTATCGGACAATGGTGCTTTTTCTTTAAGAGAAAAGTTGTTTGCTATTTTTGTTTTACGAACACAAAAGCCGATTTGCCTAGAGAAATCTTCGCTGTAAAGCAATCTCTCTTCGTTCTTTGATGAATAGCAATATGGAAAAAACCTCAATTACATCGTTAAAGATTTGTATTCAGTAATCCTTTTTTGGTGAGAGGAAATAGAAACAGTTTTTCCCTCTGTTGTTTTTAAGTTTTTTTCAAATCTCTCTCTCAGGGTTTCGCCTTTTTTGTTGACTGTTTCATGTTCAGCTTCCGGATGGACTTTTAAATATTGTTCTAGACGTCTTCTTCCTTGCGCATGTTTGTATAAACTGATGGGAAGATAGGAATCTAACTTTTCAGCAGATAAAGAGGAATGGGGTTCACATAATACACCCTTAACATTATCTTTGTGCAATCTTGCTAATTTATCAGATTCAAGATAAAGCTTTTTGGCAAGGCTTAAGCTGAACATTCCACATTCAGAAGAGCTTCGCTGAATATCCATTTCTGCTGTGGTAAAAGAATAAGGAGGCAGTTGAAGACATTGAAGGGTTTGATTTATTTTTCTCTCTAGTTTGCAAGCCGTGATATTCTGAAAGGTTGTAGGTTCAAGCATAATCAAAGAGATTTTCTCATCAACTTTTTGATAATCAAGGACGGCAAAGTGGATTGTGCTTCCCGAATTGACTATAAATCGGGCAGATTTTGCGCCGCTCTCAACGACTTCTTTTAGGGCGTGCGAAAACTCTTCTGCTGTAAGAGCCAATTTGAGATTCATGTCTGGATATTTGCTGTTTGCTTTTTCTACGAGAGCCGGCATCAATCTAATATCCGTATCTTCATAATAAGCGTTAATCCAACGGCCGGTGACGAGATCATCTTCTAAGCCTGTAATAATATCTTTTAATTCGGCAGAACTCGGTGCAACATGTTCTTCTTCTGTTTGGACCGAGCTTTGCATTAAACGGGCAATAAGGTCTTCTAAAGATTCATTTGCACTTGCCCCTTCTGGTGTTGGTGAGGAATGAGGTTGGGAAGAATCTTGTGGCTTCATAAGCTTAGCCTCCATATTGATAATTGGTAGAAAATATTATTTTCTTCAATTCTGGCTAAACAATGTTTTGAAAGAGAACCTTTGCACCTTGGAAGGTGAGGTTAAAAAGGGGTGTTTTTAAAAAGCTTATGGTTTTCTTGAATTTAAAAAAATGAAGCATCTCGTGCATTTTCAAATTTATGAGCACTGTTTTAAAATGGGCTATTTTTGATAGAGCTGTCCTGTTTTATCCTTTGTCTTTGAAGAAGTCATGTTGCTTACTGTTTGCATCTTTACCTCTTTCAAAGGAAAAAAAGATTTGCTAACAGCAATTTATGCTTAACCGTCAAGCCGCAGAGCTTCATTCTTTGTGGATGTGGAATAGGGCTAAATGCTTATTACATCATTAGAGATTTATATTCTGTGGCTCTTTTCCTGTGTTGTGAAACAGAAACAGTTTTTGTCTCTGTTGCTACCAAGCTTCTCTCAAACCTCTCAGTTAGGGTTTCGCCTTTTTTGTTTACTTTCTCCTGTGCTGCTTCTGGATTGGCTTTTAGATATTCCCCAAGACGTCTTCTTCCTTGCACGTGTTTGTAAAAAGTGGTCGGAAGATATGGATCCAATTTTTCTGCAGGTAAAGGCGTGTCTGGTTTACATAATACACCCTTAACATTATCCTTATGCAGTCTTTCTAATTTTTGAGATTCGGTATGAAGCTTTTTAGCAAGGGCTAAGCTGAACATTCCACATTCAGAAGAGCTTCGCTGAATATCCATTTCTACCATGGCAAAGGAACAATTGGGCAACTCATGCGCTTTAAGAGCCAATTGTGTTCTTAATGCCAGCACTGCTGGTTTCATATTGTTGAGTGTTGTAGGTTCAAAAAATATCACGGAGGTTTTGTCATCGATGGTTTGATGATCAATCACTGAAAAATGAATTCCTCTATCCTTTGTGTAAATGATAAATCTGGAAGATTGAACGCCGTTTTCGATGGCTTCTTTGAGTGCAAGGGCAAAGTCGTGAGATGACGCTGCCAATTGAAGACGCATGTCGGGATATTTACGATTTGCCTGATCTACCAAGGCTGGCATTAGTTTAAGATCTGTACTTGCATAATCAGCTGTGACCCAACGACCCGTTGAGATATCATCCTCTAAACGGGCAATGATACTTTTTAATTCTTCACGATTGAATGGGATATTTTTGCCTTTTTCGCTACTGGGGTGTTCTAAATGTGCAGTAAGAGTGTCTAATGATGCATTTGCATGCGCTCCTTCTGGTGCATACACTTCTTCTGGTGCGCTTGCACCTTCTGGGGTTTGCGAGGAATGAGGGAGGGAAGAATCTTGTGGCTTCATAAGCTTAGCCTCTATATTGATAATTGGTAGAAAATATTATCTTCTTCAATTCTGGCTAAACAATGTTTGCAGGAAAGATTTTTAGCTTAAAAAAAATAAAGAGATGAAATCATCTTTATTTAAAAAAAATTTGTTACGAAAGACAAAATCCCACGCTTTTCAGAGTCAAGGAAAGGTATCTTTTTATCTTTTTAAGAGGTCATGTTGCTTATTGTTTGCATCTTTACCTCTTCCAAAGGGAAAAGAAGATTTGCTAACAGTAATTTATGCTTAACCGTCAAGCCGCAGAACTTCATTACTTTGTGGAGGTGGAATAGAGCTAAATGCTTATTACATCATCAGCGATTTGTATTCTGTTGCTCTTTTTCTGTGTTGTGAAACAGAAACAGTTTTTGTCTCTGTTGCCACCAAGCTTCTCTCAAACCTCTCAGTTAGGGTTTCGCCTTTTTTGTTTACTTTTTCATGTGCTGCTTCTGGATTGGCTGTTAAATATTCCCTAAGACGTCTTCTGCCTTGCACGTGTTTGTATAAACGAGCTGGAAGATATGGATCTAATTTTTCAGCAGGTAAAGGCGTGTCTGGTTCACATAACACACCCTTAATATTATCTTTGTGCAGTCTTTCCAATTTTTGAGATTCGAGATAAAGCTTTTTGGCAAGGCTTAAGCTGAACATCCCGCATTCAGAGGAACTGCGTTGAATATTCATTTCTGCCATGGCAAAATGAATGTTAGGCAATTGGTGATGTTCAATGGATTGTCGCGTCCTTAATGCAAGTAAGGCGGGGAGCGTGTCACGCAGTGAGGTAGGTTCTAAAAATATCAGAGATGTCTTGTCCCCTATGGTTTGATGATCAATGACCGCAAAATGAATTCCTCTATCTTTTGCGTTAACGATCAGTCTAGAAGATTTAATGCCATTTTCGAGTGTTTCTTTGAGTGCAAGGGCAAAGTCGTCAGGTGTCATTGCAAGTTTAAGATTCATCTCTGGATATTTACGATTGGCTTGATCTACCAAAGCTGGCATCATGTAAAGATCTAAAATATCATAATAATTTTTGATCCAACTGCCATCGGCATTATGCTGTTCTAAACCGGCAACAATATCTTTTAACTCTGCACGGTTGAAAGGGGTGTTTTGTATTTTTTCGATGTTAAGCCGTTCTAAATGTGCTGTAAGAGTGTCTAATGATGCACTTGCACCTTCTGGTGCGCTTGCGCCTTCTGGGGTTTGCGAGGAATGAGGTGAGGGAGAATCTTGTGGCTTCATAAGCTTAGCCTCTATGTTGATGATCAATAGGTGATATTATCTTCTTCAATTCTGGCTAAACAATGTTTTGAAAAGAAGCCTTTACATCTTAAAAAATGAGGCGATGAGAGCATAATGATGCCGTTTTCATATTTTTATGCGTGTATTGCTCATCATTGCTGTGATGTATAATATCGGTATTTTATGGGGGTATTATTAGGGCGTTCTCTTGGGAGCCCCTAGTGAATACGGCTTGTTTTGAAGATCTCAAAATTATAGAGCTGTTGGTGATGCAAATTGGGTGATGCAAAAGAAAATAGTCAAAAAAAGACGAAAGATACCTTCAAACTGTAAAGTTTTAAACATTGTCGCGAAACACACTGTTTTATAACAGTCTATAATAATTTATAATAAGTCTATAATAATGCAAAAACTTTATGATGAAATCTGGACGCAGAAAACCCCTTACCGCATCCACCATTAAATACGATTTTTCATATTTTGTCAACAGTAAAACGATTATTTTTCCTCCTTTATCGCGGGAAAAAATCTACAGAAAAAAGCTCATTCATTGGCTATACAGCAAAATATTTTCCTTTGAGGCATGGATTAAGTAAAGCATGGGTCGATATAAGGTTAAGTCTCTTTGATAGGTCGAAGTATTTTTTAAGCGTGGTGGATATTTTTGAGCTTGTTTGCTGAGCGCTTTAAGCTTGTCAATCCCATGGAGTTCTATGAAAGAGTAAGCTCAGTGGATTTCAAGTGCACCCTGCCAAAGGAAGACTTTACAAAGGCGCTGGTTATAAAGAGACATGTTATAAAGGAGAGGAGAATCTTTATCCTGTGTGGAGGAGGAAATGATGGGTGTTTTAGCGAAGACTCTTTTTGCTAGAATTGTCAAAATGTTTATAAAGGGCATCAAGAATAATACGCAACGAACCAACAAGCGTAGAGAGTGGTTGATCTTCTATAACAAGAGAGTGTAATGCCGCATGAAAGTTATGTTGACGATGCAGATATTGTGCTTCTTTAATCGCTTCTTGCATCGCTTCATAGTGTTCCGTTGCTCTTTGAACCCATTGCTTTTTTGCTTTCTCATCTGATACGCTGTGCGTAAAACCATCATAATAGCCATTTGGTAAACCTTTTGCACATAAATAGTCGTTTCTAATTTGCAAGTATTGTTGTGCTGTGTCATATTGCTCTTTACTGATGCCTGATGAATCCCCTTTATAGCCAAGCAAACAAAGACGCCCAATATAGGTCCCAACAAGCGGATTTTTCGCTTCTTCGAGGCTTAAACCAAAGTGTTTTGCACGCATTTCAATCGCCGGTTGAAACCCAGATTCGCTGGGGATTGTGGCACGTGAAATACAGCTATTGGGCTCTTTGCGCTTGCCTGTTATTTTCGCTCTACCGCGTTTTTTACGTATTTTCATGAACTTAACCATTTGAATGAAAAAGAAACTGGCTGTTGATGAGGGACAGTGATGTAAAAAGCACTTAGAATAAATACTAGCGGGAGAGCAATACTAGCGGGATATGAGCCGTTGCAGATCAAAAAACAAATGATACTAAAGGCGTTGTAAATGCAAAGAAAAGCAACGGTGTGGGGCGAAAAATCATCCTTAAGGGGGGCTTACCATTTTTTTCATTGATAGCGGATTATTCGCTTTCTAAATGTTTCTTAACTGTTCTTGAGAAATTGAAGAAAAATTTTTGTCAAATGTGAATGAAAAAATAAAAATGATATTCCATGGGCATGTCATCGTCTATTTCTAATAGGACGTTTTTTCTAATGGGATTATTTATCTCTTTTTTCACGAGCGCTTTACCAAACCTTTTTACAGGTAAAATTGAAAAGTTATTGTTTTCTTATGGGGGGATTATGGGGTGCTGTACTAAGATGCCTGATATATATTATGCTGTTAAGCATATTCTTTATACTTGATAGAACATGTTCTTTATACTTGATAGAAGATATGCACTATACTTGATAGAAGTTATACACTCTATAGAAGATATGTACTCTATAGAAGTTATGTACTCTTCTGTTGAGTGGCAAAAAGCATCCCCCGCATCCTATTATAATAGCATAAGATGCCCTATATTTTCAAATAAAATATCGTTTATCGGCTCAAAATAAATTGTGAATGGTCTCGCTATTTGGTTTGCTGTTTCCTTTATGAATATCCTTTATAGAATATAAAACTTTCCGTTTTTACTGTTTTAATGGATCGCCTCATGAGATGAGGGGATATCGTTTAAAGGACACAATGCGCTATCGAAAGAAGCTGTTTTTATAAGCGGAAAATGCCTTTATGGAAGATGCCTTTATAAATATGGGGGAAGTTTCTTTTTAATAAAGAATTTTTAAAATGAAGCCTTTTTGCTTAAGAAGCTTTCAAATGAGGATTAAAGTGGTTTGTCGTGCGCTTTTCATGCTGGATAATCGGGTGCTTGTTCGACTTTGTTTTGTTTTTTCTAGAGCCATGTCTTAGGGCTCTCTTTTGCCCATTTCGCAATGGTGCCTCGTGAAGGTATAACGATTGAGCCAGCGCAAATTTGAGCTCGCTAAAAAAAGTCCCCAATGAAATCCATATAAAGTTTGAGCAATATAAAATCTATTGAATAGTCCATCTTTACGCTCGTGAAGAAGAAAGTCCGTAGCATCACACATTTTGCCAGCTTTCATTGTTGCGATAGCTCTTGGCATTTGAAACGCTTCATGAGAGGCATTTGTCATCCTTTCTTAATGTTTTACTCTATATGGCTCTTTCTGCTTGTAACGCGCAAGAGATATGGTTTTGATCCAATATGGAACAGATTTAGAATAAGACAATCACAATCCTACGCTACTTAGGCTTCTCATTTAATATGCAAAATAATAAATTTATTATAAATCAATATGTTAGTTGTAAAACTTTACACATCAGATATTTTTTTAGATTGAATATTTTTGTTTGGTGAATTTTGTGAAACATTGTCTTTTGAGGTGTGGGTAATAGATAAGGGGATACAATGGCGTTTGTGCTTGTAAGCTTAAGAGATTGTATGTTGACACCTATAAAGAATTTAAAAAATAGACTTCAAAAGTCTTATCGCACGGGTTTCATGGTCAAAAGAGTGCGAGATAAACCCGTTTTTCTGGTTGCATGTTCTCAAAGAGTGAGTGGGCATTTTAAAAGTGAGAAAATATCCATATGATCGAAGATAAATCACAACAGCAATCTGCCCATGAGGGAAATACGGCTTTTGCATCACAGCTGGTGTTGAATCATTCTGCGGCTTTCAAAAAATGGACGGCTCTCTCAAGAAAAGATTACGTCATCATTTTGTGTTTGGCTATCCTCTTGTTGGTGCTTTTTTCCGTGACTATCCATATGAGCCCTTTGGAGTTTTTTCACGTTATATCCGAGGAACAGGTTCAAATACTGGAGAAAATGGAACAAGGAGATTTTCGAAAAATGATGAAGGAGATCTTGAAACAGCCTTTTGAAAATAATCCTGCAATCGTGTTTTTGTATGGCGTGGGATGGAATGGTGTTTGGGCTTTTTTATGTCTCTTACCACAAATGATTTGGGGCTGTCTTGTGGTGTTCTTTCCACTCTTTTTTGTCTTTAACGCCATCTCTAAACGAGATGTGAAGGAAATGATAAAACTGTGGGATACATTGCCGGAGCAGCAACAGCTAGACAACCAAGCTATCAACAGAACACGATAGGGAAACGAGAGGATAATGCTTTTGTAAGGAGTTTTGGAATGTTGACTACAGCAGGGTTGGGTGTTGTCATGTTGGTGGGGGAGATCATGATAGTGTTTTCTACCATCATGACTATCGTGGCACTTTATTATTCTTTTATAAAACGGGTCATATTGTTGTTTTGGATGCGGCGGAAATTAAAAAAGGGGGCAGAACAGAATTTAGGGCATGATCAGGTAGAGGGTAGAGGACAGAGGACAGTTCTTGCAACACAGTTGCGTGCTTTTTCTTTTCAAGAATCTTTGGAACTTTCAAGAAAAGATTATTGTATCATCTTTTTTCTAGCCTTTATTTTGATGATGCTTTTCGTAGGTTTGATAGCTTTTTTTGCTTTTTTTCCAAGATCTACAATTTTTTTACACGGTTATGCGTTGCAATTGTTTAAGGTTAGCGTTTTTGTCGTACTGCTGCTGTTGTGGTGCTGTGTGTGTATGATTATCGCTTTACCTGTCATTTTAATCTTCCATAGTTTCCTTCATTATAGCGTGAAAAAAACAGTAAAGAGATTAGAAATATTTGCTTAAACAGAGAATAAAAATGATGATTTCATATCAATGCGATAGGGGGGGAAAGTGATTATTATTATACAATATTTGGCTTTTTTAGGGTTCATTATCATTGCCATTTTAATGGTTATGGTGATGGTCAGGCTTCCTTACCGGTTGATCAAGCATATCAGGTTATCTTTTAAACTCGCTCAAGACTTGAAAAAGAAAACGGCACAACAAAAGCAAGCCATACAACAACTGCACAATGATCAGAGAGAAATGAAAAAACACAATGTTGTGCATAAGACACTTGATGCAAAAATACGCTTTCTTAACTTCAAAGAATCTCTCCCTCTTTCTTCAAAAGAATGTAAAATAATCTTTTTTATCTTTATCCTCTTTACTGTTTTGCAATCTGCTTGCTTTATCGCAAATTTTGTATGGTGGAAGAGCGATATGGTCGGCGTTATCATGCAGCTGTTGAACACTTCTCTATGGATTGGACTTTTTTTCTTTTTTCCGATCATTGGGGTGATGTGCATAAAATTAACGAGAAAATTGAACAAAATACTTCAACAATTGGAAGAAGCAATACAACAACGCGATCAGGCAATTCGTATGCAGAATGGGCATGGAGGATAAAATGACGAGTAGCATTATCACATTAATAGTCTTTTTTTTCCTGTTATTTATGATCGTAAATATTTTATTGTGGGTGCCAGTTTGGACAATTTGTTACTTGTTTATCAAGCGTGCGCGGCTTTATTGTCGCGTGAAAAAGGAACTGAAATGCGTGCTGAATGAACGCGATATCGCCTTAAAACAGATCTCCCAAAAATAAAAAACAGCAGAATGTTTGATAAAAAGCCGCTTTCTCTTGTTTAGCAAGACTATAAAAAAATATTCTATCTTTCTACAGTCATGGCGACTGCTCCAATAGTTATAACTGCTGTCGTTACGATAGGGAGAGGGCAGGACTTTGTTTCTCTTGTCCTATTCGAGCCACTGGCATGGATGTTTGCCGGTGCTTTTTTATTCTTACTGATTGTTTTTATTATGCGCTTTGTTGTGACCCGTCAGTTGAACAAAATGATACGGCAATTAGAAGAAGAGCTGGAGCAGAACGGAGCTCCCGTCATATTATACGAAGTGAGTGAGGGGAAAATGAGCAAGGAGAAAATGAGCGAGGGGAAAATGAGCGAGGGGAAAATGAGCGAGGGGAAAATGAGCGAGGGGAAAATGAGCGAGGGAAAGTGAGCAAGGGGAAAGTGAGCAAGGGGAAAGTGAGCAAGGGGAAAGTGAGCAAGGGGAAAATGAGCGAGGGGAAAGTGAGCGAGGGGAAAATGAGCGAGGGGAAAGTGAGCGAGGGGAAAAAGTAAAGAGAGGCTTTTGTTGATCCTTTCTTTTGACTTGTTCATTAAGGAGCATGGGTGTACTTCTCGTTTTATGCTTTTT
>NZ_JBHILQ010000138.1:0-689 GCF_042193395.1 Bartonella sp. TT29SHDZB | reverse complement strand
TATAATACAGGCAATGCCTTTGAACATTATGAAGATGGTTTGGAGCATTCCATATGGCTAAGCCTTATGAGAGACAGGCTAGAATTGTTACATCATTTACTGGCAGATGATGGAAGTATCTGGATTTCCATTGATGATGATGAACAAGCCTATCTTAAAGTAATGATGGATGAAATTTTTGGTCGCCCAAATTTCATCAACAATATAATTTGGCAAAAGAAATATGCTCCACAGAATGATACAAAGTGGCTTTCCGATAACCATGATTTTATAATGGTTTATGCCAAAGATAAGACAGTTTGGCGGCCTAATTTACTTCCTCGTTCAAGCGATATGGATGCGCGCTATAAGAATCCTGATAATGATCCTCGTGGGTTATGGCAATCTGGAGATTTATCCGTGAAAAGAGTAACACCTAAGGATATTTATGAAATCATCACACCTTCTGGACGCAAAGTTATGCCTCCCGCTGGAGCTAGTTGGCGGGTTAGTAAAGAAAAGTTTGCTAAGCTGTTAGAGGATAATCGCATTTGGTTTGGAACAGATAATGGTGGAGTACCAAGGATCAAACGTTTTGTTTCTGAGGTTAAACAGGGAATAACCAGTATGACGATTTGGCTTTATGAGGAAGTAGGGCACAACCAAGATGCCAAAAAAGAAGTCAAAGCCTTTAATTCTGATAATGTCTT
>NZ_JBHILQ010000137.1:0-699 GCF_042193395.1 Bartonella sp. TT29SHDZB | reverse complement strand
AAGAGTATGTAATAAAGTGACGATGAATCGCTAAGTAGCACGAAACAACGAGTGTCACAAAACGCCTAGTACTCGGCAACGGCGCCAAAAACTTGACACGCTTGGTGTACCGCAAGTGTACGGTGTCGAAGTAATAAAAGTACCCTGGTGAGTGGGTAGTCGTATCCACAGGGAGTAGGGAGTGAGAACAAAAGCGTAAGTGCGAAATAGCGAGTGCGTAGTGTGAGAACGAATATGTGAGCAAGAGTGTGTAATAAGTGAGTAAAGCGAGAACAAGAGTAAAGCGCAAGTATGAGACTAGGAGGAAGCAATCAATGGAAATGTGGGGTAATTGGACTATGATCCCCCTCGGACTTGTGTTTCTAAGTGCAAGACTACTATTACGCTTAAGTATCAAGGCCCTATTGAGTTGAGGAAATCCTTATGTACACGGTCCCTTACCTAGGTCGACCATGTTCAATCTCACTCAACGCCCGGTTATAGACTTCTTCTGCGACTCCTGACTCTCGATGACCTGTCACCTAATCCCCGGAGGAGTACATCATCCAAATACCTAACAACAAGTGAGATTGTATAAGTTCTAGGGATTGCTAGTGAAAAACCCAATCCCAATATGTAGTTCTAACCCTTTGGTCCAGGCGAAAGAACCCTAATCTAAGCTAAGTCCCAATCCTAAGATTCACTCACCCTAAGAAAGTT
>NZ_JBHILQ010000136.1:0-701 GCF_042193395.1 Bartonella sp. TT29SHDZB | reverse complement strand
AAGAAAAAATACATACTTCCATTCAAGAAAAAAAAGTTATTAACGTTCAATTTTTTTTTGACAGTTAAACATCCAACAATATTTTAACGAAAAGCTTTGTGTAAGTAGCGAAAACGGTAGTATGTACGTTTCTTCTCGAATCAAACTGTCTAAATCGCATTGCTCTAACTTCGATTGTTCACGAGATATTCAAAATGGCGTAAGACGCTGCAAAAACAGTTTTTTCGGATTATCTCGAAAACCAACGACTTTAAGTTTAAAGAAAGCTAATCAAACTGACCTTTATTTTCAATAAGAAATCCGAAAATGCAATAAAAATGGTATCATTGCATTTGAAAATTTGGGGTTGCATCCCTCCCAGCAGTTATGGGACACCCTGTATAACTGAAAATAATTTTAGGAGATGGACAATTTGATTTGATGAAATTTCTGTAAAGATAATTTTTCGAAATTTTGATTAATAAGAGAGCTATGGAGGAAGCACGCTTAAGTGGGACATTCTGTATAAAAATCGAATACGAGTGCCATAAGAGAAACAAAAGATAGTGCTAGTAAGTAACTTGAAACCGAATGAAAATTCATTTTTCCATCATATCCAAAAATCCAGTCACAAAAATTTCTTAATAATGTCCAAGTAAATAACAATATCATTGGACATTATTGACATATGTAGGTATTAGCAAAAAGTGAAATCGCTAAAA
>NZ_JBHILQ010000135.1:0-710 GCF_042193395.1 Bartonella sp. TT29SHDZB | reverse complement strand
AATCATTTTTTTTTTACACAAATATACCAAGGGTTTAATTCAGCATGAGTGGCACACAACTTTGGGTGATGTGACTAAAAATTGTCAAGCAAGAAGAAGAGAGTTCATCCTTAAGATCAAGAGGTCCCTAACATGCTCATGTCCTTCTATGTTCAAACCAAGTCAAACAAATCAATCATAAGTTATCACAAGTACAACACTCAACAACAAGCATACACAAACATGCAAACATGCAACCCTCCCCCACACTTGAATTCTACATTGTCCCCAATGTAGGCATATAATACATGACGAATGAATATTGGGAACGAAAACAAAGGGAAAGGTTGCGAATATCTTCCCTGAACATGGAGAGTGATGGTGCCGCTCTCACATGGGTGCTACAAACAAGTTGAAATTGTACACGGAGAGTGATGTGGCCGCTCTCAACGTGTTGCCTAAAAAACTCCAAGCAACCACACACACCTGAGAAATAGAGGGGCACACGGGTGAAACAGGGAAGCAACAAACCAAATAAAAGTAGCATAACAGTAAACAAACCAAAATGCCAGTAGACTAGGGATACCCTGTCACTGGACTTTATAAGTACAAGTACAATACTGCAAACATGAACGAAAATGAATAACAGAAAATGGAATAGCTGAAACAGCAGCAAGTGATGGAACAGCAGCGGGATCAGGGGGTGTCGCTATCGTCGCCTGAGTCGTCAC
>NZ_JBHILQ010000134.1:0-711 GCF_042193395.1 Bartonella sp. TT29SHDZB | reverse complement strand
CAGACGCCGTCCCTCCCTCCGCCGGCTGAGTACGCGAGCATCCCCAGCAGCCCCGAAACTACGGCCGCTTGCCCGACGTTTGCCGAGGACGACGCTATTGCGCGAGCATTCAAATTTGTACCGCGCAGGAAGAGGCTTGCGTGGAGGGAACCAACAATGTCTCTCCCATCGGTGGTTGACATTGATGTAACAGAAGCACCGATTGTGGTGGAACCAACAATGGCGGAGGCTCAGCCAACTTTAGCTCCGACCGCGCCATTGGAAAAAGGACAAGCGGTGGTTTCGCCGGCTGCAATGGATGTGTGTCCGCCTGACGATGTCACTGGCGATGTCGACAGGATTATTGAATCCCTTGCCAGTGAACCCCCCATATTCGAGCCACTGGCTGTGGCATCCGATAGTTGCCACACGAAGGTAGACACAATTCAGCCCACAGTGACAAAGGCGAGACGAGTACGACAGCCGTTCCGTTTGTATAAATTTATTTGTTAGTAATGATGTAAACTTGCAGTGTAAATAACGTTTTCGTAAACAGTACATTATTCCATTTAAGTTACAGTGTTTACTCTTAGTTAAAAACGTTACTGTTTAACTATACATATCTATATTTAAATATGAGCGTCATTGTTTACATTACGATGTCTGTCTATAATAGTTAGCGATTGGGAAGTAACAAAGTTTTAAGTTTTGAAATCCGAATTTATTTGCAAT
>NZ_JBHILQ010000133.1:0-712 GCF_042193395.1 Bartonella sp. TT29SHDZB | reverse complement strand
CTATATTTAAATGATACAATGCGAAGTTAAATAATAAACCAGAAACATGATACGTACTCGTTTATATGGGAGCTGAGGAAGATGGTTATCATCTCTTGCTCAAGTTTGTCGAGGCGCGAATGTCCGGGGTATTTTTTCTTCTGCGGAATGAACTCTTGCCGTACTTCCTTGTATTGTTCGTTGCCGCTATAGGCTGTCGGCGAGAATGCAATTGTCTCAGCGGAATACTGCGGGGACGGGCTCTTTGTTGTTTTCCTTTTTTTCGCACGTCTCTTCGAACGTGATATTTTTCGAACGGCGACACCAATGACATCGTCGTCGTCAAAGTCCGAGCTCATCCCACTGAGGACGTCGGCAATCGGCGGGCCCACCTCAGCTGCATCGGGACTTTTACTAGTGGCGTCCGACGCGGGTACTTCATTTGTTAATTTCGTCGGCGCATTCGCGTGTGATCGTCGTTCCATTGCCTGAACCCGACCAACAAGCCGAGGGAACTCTGTTGTCATCATCTGGCACATTTGTTCCAGACGTGCGGTGACATCGTCGCTTTGTAGCGTCGGAGCGGCTGCCACAGTCGAGGGAATAGGTGAACTGAAGAGGGGAGATGGCGACTTGCTGTGTAGAGGGGGGGAATTCCTCCTCCGTGGACTAATGTCTGCGCGCATTGGGGTGGTACTCGGGGATCCGCAAACAGTGCGGCCAGTGAAGATTG
>NZ_JBHILQ010000132.1:0-717 GCF_042193395.1 Bartonella sp. TT29SHDZB | reverse complement strand
GCCTTCTGGGTCTTCTGACCCTTTGGATTCCTCGTCTAATCTCCAAATTAGAGCTGTTGTTCCACAGGTTCCAACTTACCTTCTTTTGCCAAATGCCTTATTTCATGCTGGTTTAGTGGATATGACCGCGCAAAATAAGACGTTAGAGACAATGCGGAATGCTTTTCATTCCTCCTGGAAGGATGATAAAAAGACAGCCTTTTTTCTGCATGCTTATGGTGGTAGCCATCATTATGCTTCCAACTTATCTGCTTTTGAATATGGCTATGGTGCTGAGCTTGATTATAATGCATTCGAAGCAGGTGTTTTGTTAAACGAGATTGAGAGTTTATATGGTCGTACATTCTTTGGGGTTATGGGGTCTTACGGAAACCTTTCTCTAACCCCTCAGGATGTTGAACAAAGCAAAAAGAGTGCATTTGATAAATGGTCTGTTTCTGCCTATGGAAGTCTGAAGCATGATACGGGTTTTTATATAGATGGGGTGGTATCGTATGGACTTTTTAAGGGAGATGTTTTGACCCTTGCACGGGGCAAGGTTGTGGCATTAAAGGGTAAACAGTTTAGCGGTTCTTTAACGAGTGGCAGAACGTTTTCAACAGGGTATAAAGGTGTTGTTTTTGATCCGCAGATTCAGATTGTTTATCAGCATCTTCAGTTTAATCAGGCGCGTGATATTGATAATCTTGATGTTGATTTAGGAAAATTTCATCAATG
>NZ_JBHILQ010000131.1:0-721 GCF_042193395.1 Bartonella sp. TT29SHDZB | reverse complement strand
GGGTCCAAAATGTCGAGATATATATGGACTTTCCCATCGAGTACAATTCCCTTTAAGGAGGAAAAAATGAAACAAACTTTAAAATTATTAAGCGCTGTAACTTTGTTAAGTATAGCTGGATGTCAGTTTAATAAACCTCCTGCAGGATACTTCACGGTGTGGGAGAAATCAGGAGCAGATCGGCTTGAGGTAAAAAAAGCACTTTTAGAATGTGGAATGCCAGCTCCTTATGATGTATTTCCAGAAAACAGAAATTTAAGCAACAATGCATGGGCAACCATAGAAGCTTGTATGATTCAAGCTGGTTTCCATGATAAATATGATAGGGGGGGGGGCTGGTGTGGAAATCATAAAGCCGAAAACTTGCCCATTTGTCGTCTAGGTGCTGTGATCCCGAGGCGCAGTGTCAAGAAGCGCTTAAATAGCCCGTTTTGTAAAAAGCATCCAGAACAATATGAATGCTATCCTTAAGTCTTGCTTGTGATGATCAACAATCCGCCATCCTTGCCTTCACTTGGAATGGCGCGATTGTTTCCTCAAGCAACCATTTCAATATTGTTCACCGTTGTTTTAAGTAGCGATGACAGAAAATATCAACAAGCTTCCGAGCTGTTTTATAGTAAATAAATCCATTGAAAGAGGGAAAAAATGAAGAAAATCTTAAAACTATTGAGTTGCATAGCTCTCTTAAATACAGCTGGATGTGTTAACCAACCTCCTC
>NZ_JBHILQ010000130.1:0-721 GCF_042193395.1 Bartonella sp. TT29SHDZB | reverse complement strand
GTGCATAACCCCATGATCTGTGGATAACTTTCTCTCTCTTCTCTCTCATTCTCTCTCAATAAGACTCATAACGTATCACATCAGAAATTGTATGATAAAATATTGTTTTCTATAAATAAAACATCTTTCCAAATGAACCAAAATGTGGTTAATAAATAGTTATGATTTGTTACCATTTTTTGATAGAAAGGATTTTAGTATGACAGAAAATGATATTCTTTTGACAGACCGTGAAAGTGCAAAATTGCTTCATATGAGTGTCTCAACATTCCGCCGTCATGTAACCAATGGCTCTCTCCCAAAACCTTTAAAATTTGGTTTTTTGTCCCGTTGGTTACAATCGGATCTTATCAATGTCATCGAGCAAGCAAAACAGCAACGTCAAAGTGACGCGGCATAAAAAAACCTTGTCGCGTAAGGACGGACAAGGCTTTCTCAAACTCATCACCCTAGAGATAGCACAATCCGTCCTATGACGCAACGTTATAGGATTTAAAATGATGTGTTCTTTTAAGAATGCGCAAGGTATCACACGTGCCTTGCGTGGTACTTGGCATGGGCGTTATGGAACAGCCCGTTGCCCTGCTCATGATGATAGGCTGCCTAGCTTATCCCTTGCCAATGGACATGATGGGCGTCTTTTACTCTATTGTTATGCTGGCTGCTCTTTTAGAGAGATCATACAAGCGCTCATTAGAATTGGCTTGCTTGGAAAACAAGC
>NZ_JBHILQ010000016.1:0-32392 GCF_042193395.1 Bartonella sp. TT29SHDZB | reverse complement strand
ACCGTCACCCACCGCTATGAAAAACAAAGCGGATACACAACAGAAATCACACTCGAGGCACCAAACAAGGGAAAAGAAAGCAACAAAGAATAGAAGCTGGGCTGGTTGCCCAGCCAACGGGAGAAGTTTAGCGACCAACCCGTCCGATGCAACTCAACTCAACATCGCAGCCACTTCTTCTCACTTAAAGCAATGAGAAGACGGCGAATATAGATGGAAGAGTGTTAAAAAATAATGGATATACTTTGTAAAGAAATATTTAAATCTGTTGATCCTATCACACCAGCTGCTGCTTATATTGGAGGCAAAGTCAGGTTAGCCAAAACCATTGTCAAAATGATCGAGGATATTCCACATAGCATTTATGCGGAGCCTTTTGTTGGTATGGGGGGAATATTCTTTAGACGAAAATTGATTCCCTCTGTTGAAATCATCAATGATTTCTCAGGAGATGTGGTGAATTTTTTTCGGGTGTTACAACGCCATTATCACTCTTTTATGGATCTATTGGAGTTCCAGATCAGTAGCCGTGAGGTGTTTGAACGATTACGTACACAAGATCCAAATAGCCTCACGGATTTGGAACGGGCTTTGCGGTTTTTATATTTGCAGCGTTTAAGTTTTAGCGGGAAGGTAGCCGACCGTACGTTTGGAGCTAAAAAAGACCGTAGTGCACAGTTTAATCCTTTGAAACTTGAAGGCTTATTAAAGCTTATTTACCGTCGTTTAGCGAGTGTTACCATTGAACATTTAGACTGGTCTAATTTTATTATGCATTATGATCGACCAAACACCTTATTTTATCTTGACCCGCCTTATTGGGGTGTTGAGGATTATTATGGAAAGGATTTGTTTAAGCGAGAAGATTATCAGACGATGTCTGCACTTCTTTCGCAATTAAAAGGGAAGTTTCTTTTGTCTCTCAATGATGTGCCAGAAGTTCGAAAAAGTTTCAGTCAATTCCATATAAGAGATGTGAAAACAGTTTATTCGTGTAACTCTTTAAATAACACAATTGCTGGTAAGGAGCTCATCATTACCAATTGTGATTAGGAAAAGAGAAAACGATTCACGAAAGGGGCTTTAAATGATCTTTGAAAGGCCTTTGAAGACCCTTTGAGAACACCTTTAAAACTCTTTGAAAAAAAATAAATTGGTACAAAACCTAGTGGCAAAATATACAAAACCTGCTGGCAAGCTACAGGCAAGCTACAGGCAAGCTACACTGGCTGGGGAACTTGGATTCGAACCAAGATTGACGGAGTCAGAGTCCGCTGTTCTACCATTAAACTATTCCCCAATAAGCCAATTTTACCATTTCTAGCAGATTCTATAGTGTAGGCAAGTGCAAAAAATCTTTAGATTATCGATAATAAAGAGCGATAGGGATATCATTATAATCCCCGTAGTGGCGGTCTCAATATTTTAGCATATAGCAATAAGCGAATAAAAACATGTAAATAGAGCACACCGCGAATGGAGGCATCACAAACTCTTGTTGAAATATTCTCTAATAGGTATATGCCTGTCAGGCAACAGCTACTAAATCATGGAGAATTTATGAGTAATATTCCTACTTATCCTGTTACCCCAAACCTACAGTTGGTATACGTTTCAAACATAGAGTACTCTACGGCTTTTTACAAATTCATCTTCAAGAAAGAACCTGTGTTTACCTCGCCACGCTATGTTGCATTTGCTTCTTCGGGGGACGCTCTCTTTGCTCTCTGGTCTGGGGGCGATACGCCTGAGGAAAATGCACCTCGTTTTTCAGAAATCGGCATTATGTTGCCTACTGGAGAGGACGTAGATAAGCTCTATGCGGAATGGAAAGAGCAAACCACTGTTGAGATAAATGTTTTGAAGGAACCGTATACTGATGTATTTGGACGTACCTTTCTAATCAAAGATCCGGACGGACACATTATTCGTGTTTGTCCACTGGATTAAAAAGCCTGAGATCCGATCTTTAATCGTCTGAATTATAATATCTGAATTATAATAATTGTCTGTTTCCAAAACCTATAAGCTATGCACGCTAAGAGGCTTACTTACGACGCGTGGGCTTATTCGTTCGGTGCTGTTCCATTATTCAGCCCCACAACCTGTCTGTTTCCACAGGCGGTCTAATTGGTTTGGGGCATCAGTCGGCGTTATTACATGGCTAGTGATCCGTACTTGTAAAATCATAGAAGCTATCCCTCATCGCACTTATATTGAGCCTTCTATTGGAATGGGAGGAATATTCTTTACAAGGAAATTGATATCTTTTGAAGTTAAAAAGACATTGTACATAAAAACTAATAAAATCAATATATTAAGTGCAGTTATTTTATATGAATCCACTTAAGAATCCATACTTTTATGCATGTTTGAATTGATCATTTTTTATATAAGATTGCCATGGATGTATAGACCATAAAAAGCAAATCATGATGCAAATATTATAACGCATGGGTGCATTCAAATGAAAAGCGGTTATCATTCATAACAGGTCATAAATTTTATGATACGTCACAGCACAAATCACATTGTTTTAAATTTCAGTCGTTTGGAATTATCGATAACATAAATTGTATACGTTTAAGAATGGGATGTGTTTTGCTCTTTATTTGAGTGCAATCTTAAAAGGAATAATCGTTTGAAACGATCATAAGCTTATAGATTGAGTTCATAAAGATTGCACAAAAGGATTTAAAGATAAGATCGTTTTTTAAAACGCTTACTAAAAAGTTAGTAAATGATAGGCAGGCATTATATAGATACTATCATCACAATATAGAATGAAATCACAATGTTATGTCTTATGAAATTGAAAGTCTTTCCATGATATAACGCAAGAAAGTGAGAAAAAACGTTTTAAAAGTTACAGTTTAAAAATACGAAACCAAATGAGTTCTCCCAAAATTTTGGGGGAACCTATTGAAAAAAAATGAGGCAGCAAAATTCAAAACCATTGTAACATCTAAGGTATGGGATTTTACTCAATTTTGAGTCAAAAGCTATAATGTTTAAAGATGGCTCTTCTAAAGATAACGCCTCCAAAATTGGATTGGTTGATTTTGCCAACTCAAATTTGAGCTGGTTAATTTGCAAAGAAGTTACATTTGAGTGCAAAATGAAAAAATGCTTATGAAAACCCTTATTGAGAAGACATTCATTTAAGATGCATTTTCTTTTGATTGGATTGATAAAGTTAGCAAGCGTTTATAGGCTCTATAATGCTAATGAATGATATCAAAATCATAGCTGTCATTTACGTTTCTTTTGATAAGTTTTCATATCTTTAATAGAGCGCTTGCAATATGATACGTTTTGTATATATGTATTGATTACTCCATTGTGGATGGTTCATTTGAATCTTATAATCAATATCTGAAAGCCGTGTCATATCAATTGGCACGGCTTTCTTTTATGGATTCTCTCTTTAGAGATAGGTTTATATCTATTAAATAAGGCGTTCCTTGCCTGTCATTTATTTGTTTGTATCTGTAATCTTGATAATATTATTCGTTTTCATAAATCTCACATTTGGGGGGAAATAACACTTACTTTTACTGTTTAATTTTGCATTGCCATAGGGCTTTACCCAGACCTTGGCATGATGGGAAACTTTGGCATTGCCATAAACAGAGCTAGATATGCGTATATTACTATGGAAAGGATTTGTTTAAGCGAGAGGATTACCAGACGATGTTTGCTTTGCTTGTGCAATTAAAGGGAAAGTCAATGATGTGCCTCAGATCCGAAAAATCTTTAGCCAATTTAAGATAAAAGGGGTTGGCACATAATCTTATACATGTGGTTCAAAGAATCCACCTCCAGCTCAAGAGCTTATCATCTCAAATTGCGATTTTTAGAGGAAGAGAAAAATATGCATTAAAGGGATTTTAAATGACCTTTGAAAGTTTTTGCAGATCCTTTGAAAAAAATAAATTGATGCAAAATCTGCTTTCAAATTATACAAAACCCGATGACAAGCTACAATCATAAAATACGGGCTGGGGAACTTGGATTAGAACCAAGATTGATGAAGTCAAAGTCCGCTGTTCTACCATTAAACTATTCCCCAATAAGCTAATTTTACTATCCCTAGCAGATTCTATAATGCATGTAAGCGCAAAAAATCTTTATGATTATCGATAATAAAGAGCGATAGGGATGTCATTAATTGTTTTGATTTGAATATCGACATCGTAAATGTCTTTAAGAATTTCTGGTTGCATAATTTCTTTTGGAGTCCCACAATAGGCCGCTTTCCCATTTTTCAATGCAACAATCATATCTGAGTAAGATGAGGCAAAATTAATATCGTGCATAACAATAAGAATGGTTTTTTTCAGTTCATCGGCAGTGCGGCGTAGCTGCTTCATCATGGAAACGGCATGTTTCATATCCAGATTGTTTAATGGTTCATCTAACAGAAGATAATCGGTATCTTGACAGAGAACCATGGCTATAAAAGCGCGTTGACGCTGACCTCCAGAAAGCTCATCTAAAAAACGGTCTTTTAAATCTTGTAAGCCGAGATAGCGTAGCGCACTGTCGATAAATTGTTTATCTTCATGTGTATACCAGCCTTTTGAATAAGGATAGCGTCCGAAACTTACTAAATCGTACACGGTTAAACGAAAAGACAAAGGATTTTCTTGACGTAGAATTGAGAGTTTTTGAGCCAAAATATCGTGGGGCATTTTATCAATATCAAAGCCGTCGATATGAATTGTACCATTATGGTGTGGCAAAAGACGTCTTATCAGCATTAAAAGAGTTGATTTTCCGGAACCATTGGGTCCAATAAGAGAAATAATCCCCCCTTTTGGAAGATGAAGGCATAAATTATCGATAATCAATCGTGCTCCGTAAGCCTTGGAAAGATGATTGATTTCAATCATTTTAGTTTTCCCTTCATCAGTAACATTAAGAAAACAATTCCCCCACAAAACTCAATGATAAAACTTAAACGTCCTGCCATATGAAAAATTTGTTCTAAAATAAATTGTCCCCCCACCAAACAAATAATAGCCAATAATATTGCAATAGGGACAACAATACTGTGTTTTGCTTGAGGAGAAAGTTCATAGGAAAGGTTGGCAACTAACAGTCCAAAAAAGGTGACGGGGCCTACCAATGCAGTGGAAATGGATACGAGAATGGAAACAAAAATAAGGATAGCTGTCGCACTTTTGTGGTAATTAACGCCAAGATTAAGAGCATTTTCACGTCCTAAAGCCAAAATATCAAGAAGATGACGGGAATGCCATCCAATCAGACTCACAATGAAGACAATGATTGTGGCAAAGCTTATTAATGGTGTATTGAATTTATTAAAATTTGCAAACATAATATCCGTTAAATTCATCATTTGGTCTGGATTTAGTTGCAATTGCATAAACATCCGTAAACTGAAAAAAAAGCCGCCTAAAACAACACCGATTAAAAGCGTCAAATGAAGCCCTTTTAGGTTTCCTGAAAAGAGCCAGCGAAAAAGGCTTATTGAAAAAAGAATAAGAATGAGTGCTTCAAGAACGAGCTGTCCTTCTTCATTCAAAAAGGGCAAAGAAAGAGAGCCTACAAAATACATTAGGGCAGTCTTTATTAAAATATAAAGCTGATCAAATCCCATAATTGAAGGGGTAAGAAGACGGTTATTAACGATTGTTTGAAATAAAACCGTAGAGACGCTTATTGCATAGGCAATAAGAAGTAGAGAGGAAAGTTTTGTAAGACGAAATTTCCATGTATAAACATTGATATTCCACGTCATGTAAAGACTAATGACAATGCATGCTATGATGATAAGTGTTGTTAGTACACATATTGTTTTTCTTCTTTTATCCAAGACGCTTTCTCCAGCGTAAAAGCAGTATCATAAAAATAAAACTACCGATTACACCCATTATGGTGCTGATGGGAATTTCAAGAGAGGGATGAATGATTCGTCCTAAAAGATCACAAATTAAGACCAATCCTGCACCGCTGATGGCCACCCAAGGAGCGGTATAGCGCATATTATCTCCCATGAAACTTGAAACAATATTTGGAATAATCAACCCAACAAAAGGAATACGGCCAATGGTACAGACAACGACAGCAGTGATTGAGGCGACAATAAAAAGACCAAAAAACATGACAACACGATAATTCAATCCAAGGTTATTGGTTAAATCTTCTCCCAAACTTGCAACCGTAAAGCGATCAGCAGTACAATAGGCCAGAATACAAAGGGGAAGGGATAACCATAAGAGTTCATATTTTCCTTCAAGAACCATCGCAAAACTGCCAAATAAGTAAGCTTGAAGAGAAGGGAGTAACATTTCATAATCTGCAATGGCATTGGTTAAAGAGCCAATAATATAGCTTAGCATAATCCCTGTAAGGGGGACAATGAGAGCAGATTTTAGAGGAATGCGTCGCAATAAAAACATAAAAAGTAAAGTGCCTGCCATGGCAAAAATTGTCGCAACGACCATTTTTCCTAAAACAGGGATATCGGGTAAAAAAATCATAATAAAAAGAATGCCAAGGGAAGCAGATTCAATGGTTCCCGTGGTTGATGGCTCGACAAAGCGATTGCGTGTCAATAGTTGCATAATCATGCCTGAAAGTGCAAGTGCTGCGCCTACTAAAAGGATTGCAATGGTACGAGGAAGACGTGTTTGCCAAAAAATAAGCCACGCATGGGGATCGGCTGCGAAAAGGTTAGAAGGTGTGACATCAGAATAACCAACAAAAATGCTGAGGATAGACAGGAAAATTAGAAGTGTTATGGTTATCCAGTAATTCTTCACGTTAAATCATTTTCTAACAAAATCTACAAAAAGCAAAGACTGCTTAATAAACAACCTCTGCTTTTAAATTTTATTGATATAGCAAGCAAGCTCTTTCGTGCGCTTATTTGCTCTTTGTAAAGGCTTCATTGATCTGCTGTGCGGTTTCAATGAGTGCCGTTAAACCACCATTTGCACGATACCAGCTCCAAGAGTCCAAATAAATAATTTGGTTTTGTTTGCTCGCTGTTGTGCGGTGAACAAGCTCATTGTTGAGCAATTGTGCTGCGGATTGTCCTTCCCGTCCAATGGCTGCATCGCGATCAATCACTAACAACCAATCAGGATTGGTTTCAAGAATGAATTCAGGAGAAATGAGTTGTCCATGTTTTTGCACGGTAAGTTTATCGGTTGCAGGGGCAATTCCAAAAGCGGAGTGAAAAATATCGAAACGTGATTTTGGTCCGAAAGCACTGATTTTTCCACCAGAGGTCATGAGTATAAGCCCAGTGCCTTTTCCTTGGGTATTTTTACGGACTTCAGCAAAAGCTTCATTGATTTTTGCAATTTCCTTTTCTGCTTCTTGTGTTTTGCCAAAAATTTTTCCAAGGATAGACACATTTCGTTTAATATCTTCAAGAGAATTTTCGTTTTCTACGGTTAGATCAATTGTTGGAGCTATTTTGGATAAATCTTTATATTTTGCTTGAGTTCTGGAGGAAATAATAATCAAATCGGGTTGAAGAGTGGCAATTTTTTCATAATCTGGTTCAAAAACGGTACCGATTCTTTCATATTTTTCATCATTAAATTGTTGCAGATAGGAAGGTTTTTTTCCTTCAGGAAGGCCAATAACCGCTTGGATACCAAGGCGATTCATATTATCTAGCGAAGCAAGATCAAACACAACAACCTTTTGCGGAGAAGCGGGAACAGAAGTCGTGCCTGAAACATGATTAATCGTTACATTTGTCTGGGTACTCGTATTTGCAATACTCGTATGAGTCCATAAAACCGTTGCAAAGCTGATTGCAACCAGTAAAACAGAAGTCATCCATTTCATATATTTTATCATCGTTATTTTATCCTTTTATCTAATATTACAAAGGTTTGCGCACTTAAAAACTTAACTTTGGTATTTTTATGCACAAAATGAAACGCAAATAAATAACACTATGTTGTAAAGTTGACTTACATATGTTACAAATCGTTCACTTACCTCATTTTCACTTAATTCTAGTGTTTTTGCAACATTATTTAGAAAGTTTGACATATGATCAATGTATTTAAAAAGCGTACACGTTTGTACGCACTGACAACAAGTGCTTTCTTTTTTTTACAAGGTGTAGATGCTTCTATGGGGCAAATGTGGTTGTCAACTGGATTGTCATATCTGACATCTTTTGGAAGGGCATTAACTGCTTCTGAACCTCCTGAACCTCAATCAGCAGAATTGCCCTCATCTCCTTTACCACAAGTCGCTAGTGGTGGCGTTGACGGTGTCACTGGCAGTGGTGCTGGTGGACTTGGTGGTGCTGGTGGACTTGGTGGTGCTGGTGGACTTGGTGGTGCTGGTGGACTTGGTGGTGTTGGCGCTGGTGTTCCTGGCGGCGTTGGCGTTGGCGGTGTTCCTGGCGGCGTTGGCGTTGGCGGTGTTCCTGGCGGCGTTGGCGTTGGCGGTGTTGGCGTTGGTGGTGTCCCTGATGGCTCTCAACAAGGGGCTGTAGTAGAATCAATACCAGCATTGTCACCGCCTTGTTCTTCGGCCCCAGAATCTTCGTCTGGAGCCTCTATTTTCTGTGGTGATGGTACTACGCATAAACTTGAACAAGCAGGTGGTGGTCAGATTCAGCTTAAAGCAGGAATATATGAACGTGCTATATATGTAACAGGTCCTTCGTCTACAGTGATTAATGTATCTGGGATATCCGTGATTGCTGAAGAAGGCAGAGATATTAAGGTGGTTAACAATAAAATTCTGTTTCAGGGTGAGGGTATGGGCTCTGTATTTGCAGATGGTAAGTCTCAATTTGGCGCTGAGATTAATTTGAAAAATACAAGGGTTGAAGGATTTGCTTATGGGATTGGAGCTTCTAGTTATGGAAAGGTTACTATGAATAGTGGTTCCCTTCACAGCAGTTATGTGAATGCTATGGCTTCAAAACAAGGTGTGATTCTTTTGGAAAATGCAAATGTTAAAGCAGATATAATTGGTCTGTGGAGTGATAATAAATCTTTAATAGAGATGAAAGGAGGAACACTTTCTTTAGGAGATACAACGGTAGGGGTTATCGCTTCAGATATGGGAATTGTTCTATTGGATGGTGTTAAAATTCAAGAAGATGTTAAAGCTCCAAAATCAGTTTCTCAATTAAATAACGCGATACAAATACAGGGAGAAAGGAGTGGAGAGCAGGTGGGGGAGGAAGATTCTGATAGAGATGATTCTTTTCAAGGTGTTGGGCGCATTGCTTTCCTATCACGTGACGGTTATATTTCGCTTAACAAAGGGAATTTTGAGATTCCCAATACTGTTTTTTTGCAGATTGGTCCAAATTTTCTAAGTAATATTGTACGAAATATGCAAGAAGATAGCCAAGATCAAGAAGATAGCCAAGATATAGGCACTGATTCTTCTAGTTTTTCCAAAGCTTTTCGTGATATTTCTTCTTCTGTTTACAAGGCTAAAATACAGAGCGAGGCTGTTCTTGGCTCTGATCCTTTCTCTAATTTATTGAGTTTAAATGCTGTTATAAAATCTTCATCTATTACAATTTCAGGTAAAAAGTCTTATGGTATAGATTTTGATTATCGGGGTAATGGGGCACAGTACGGTACTAGGGCACAGGGCATGGATTCCTTGCTACATGGGGTTCTTTTAGAAAAGACTTCTCTCACAGTTCCAGAGGGTATCGCTATTTACGGTGATGGTTTAAAAGGTTACGTTTTTTTACAAGATGCATCGGAAATTTCAGGTGCTCTTTTGTTGAAAGCTAAAAATGCTGATTTATCCGTTTTTGCTAACGGCTCTACCATTGCAGGTGCTACTCGTTTTGATGATAAATCTCATGCTAAGCTTTTTTTATCCAATGGAGCAGAATGGCAGGTAACAAAAAGTTCCTACGAAGATTCAGAAGATGCCGGTCGGCATTGTGTAGATTCATGTATTTCATCTGTGATTCTTCAAAATAGTAATATTACATTTTTGACTTCAAGCAAAAAAATAAATAGTGCGGGCTCTAACGGTGGAAAGGCTGTTACTGAATATCAAACTCTTCGCATTGGAAAAGGAGAGGGCACTGTTTACAGTGCTGAGGGAACTTCTACAATTCAGTTCAATGTAGATGTATCTGGTAAGGTTATTGGTCAAAATTCTGATAGACTGTTGATTCATGGTGATGTTTCTGGTCAAACTAAGGTAAAGATGAAAACTCAAGGAGTAGCTGTTGAGAGGGACGATAACAATAATAAGAGATATAGTATTTCGCTTATTCAAGTTTTTGGAAGGGCAGAAAAAAGCTCTTTTGTCTTAGAAGATGATTATGTTACGCTCGGAACTCCTTATCAGTATGTTCTTCGTGCTTATGGTCCAGCTATTCCTTCAAAAATGCAGTATTTCGATAAGGCTTTGGTTGCGGGCAGTAAGGATGTTTGGGATTTTCGTTTAGAAGATAAACGTTTGCCTGATGAGCGTAGTTCTCTTTCTTTCTTAGGTGACAATGGGGAAAGGGCGGGAGTGAATACGCCATCTCTTGAACCTCTAAGAAGTGAGGTAGATAATTCTTCTGTAGAATCAAGTCTTCCATCTGGAGATTCTGAATCTAGATCATCTGATCAAGTTATTACTTCTAATACGAATGAAAATCCCTTGTTACTTGGGAGATCTGATACAGGTGATGTAAGTTATGAAGAGGCTGGAAATGAGCCTTCTACAATATCAAATCCTTTATCTCCTTCTCTACATATTTCGACAACTGGGGGGACTGTTGGTGGAAGTAGTAATAGGGGAACGGATCCTTATATGTTGGGGGGAAATTTGGGATATCATGAAGAATTGTATACAACAGATGGAAATGTGGGTATTTCCCTTCTTAATGTTGATCCGAGTCAAACGGTTAGTCAGAATGAAGCAGAATATGATATAGTAGGCTATAGTACTTCTGATACGGTTGGTGTGAATTCTGTAGTTCATCAAACTGAGACAGGTCAAACTGAGACAGGTAATGAAGACCATACAGAAGGTGGATATGATGGATACGTAGAGAGTGAAGCATCTGAAGCTGTGACGTCTGTTCCTTCTACTACTACGTCTCCTGTTGCTTCTACTGTATCTGAGGGGGGCGCATCTACTGATCCGAGGGGGGCTAGAACATCCGAAGCTGTGACGTCTGTTCCTTCTCCTACTACGTCTTCTGTTGCTTCTGCTGTATCTGAGGGGAGGGAATCTACTGATCAGGGTGGGGCTAGAACATCCGAAGCTGTGACGTCTGTTCCTTCTCCTACTACGTCTTCTGTTGCTTCTGCTGTATCTGAGGGGAGGGAATATACTGATCAGGCGAGGGCTAGAACATCTGAAGTAATATCCACTCCTTCTTCTACTACGTTTCCTGTTACTCCTACTGTATCTAAGGAGAGGGCATCTAATAATCTTGCAAGATCTGAGACATCTGGGCATAGAGTATATATTGTTTCATCCAATTCATCTCCTTTATCTAGAGGTAGAAGTTCGTTAAATTTAATATCTTCAGGAGCTGATTCAGCTGCGAGATCTGATTTAGGTAGGGTTTCTGTGATATCGACAGATGGGATTTCTGTATCATCTGGGCATACTATATCGAATAAGCTTCCAGCTATAAAATCAGTCGCTTCCATGAAGCCTTCTTCTGAGAAATCTGCTACATCTTCTTCTAATGGACCTGTTGGACGTACTGTTTCGTCTAGTTATTCTGATAATGGAAATGTTCCTTCTAAGGAAACGATTTCTTCTACATGTGGTGATACGGAGAATAATAATAGTGAGAGGGGATCACAGACTTCTTATTTGTGTAGAGATGGTAAATCTCGGACAATAACAGGGAAGACACTGAAGGCAAGTGAGGCAACTCAACATTCTATGCATGCAGGAAATCCGAATACAGTTATCAAGTTAGAGGGTACTACTGTTAGTGGTGCGGATTCTTCTAATAGTAAAAATAATGTTGATTTTACTACATCAAAGCTCGTGAGTGCTGTGCTTGCAGAAGACAAGGCAGAAGTTATTTTGGATAAAAAATCAAAAATCCAATCTTCTGTGATTGGGCTTGAAGCGCAAAGTGGCGGGAAGGTTAAGATGAATGATGGGACAATCGATGCGCTTTATGTGGGCGCTTTGGCGGGTTCTGGATCATCTGTTAATTTAAAGGATACGAGAATTAACGTGACGGGGGATTGGGCTGTGGCTGGTTTGGTAAGTCAGGCTGGTAAGGTGTCTATGGACACTGGGGCTATTACTTTGGAAAAGGGAGTGGCTGTGAGGTCAGAAGCTGGGGGAAGCGTTGAATTAGACAAAGTTAATATTACTGCGAAAAAAGGACAGGGTAAGTTAGATTCCGCAGATAACTTTGGGCGTGCAGCTTTTCTGTTGAGTGATAATGCTTCTGTTGATTTTAAGAATGGAAATGTTGTGACTGATGCTCATGCTTTGTGGATTATGAAGTCTGATGATAATGTGGTTGAGACCGGCTCTTCTAGGAGAAGGAGATCTTCTGAGGTTCGTCCTACTACGAATCATGCAAATATCGAGTCTTCTATTGTTACAGTGGAAGGTGATGGAACCTATGGTATATATTTTGATGGGGGAATACAGAAAGAAGCGAGTCAACAAAATCGGAGTGAGGATTTAGCAACGGAGAAAGCAATTGTTGCTAAGCGGAGCGCTGAATCCAAACAGGAGAAAACACCTATAGGCATAACAGGGACAGTTTCGTTGAAGAAAACTGGTTTTGAAGTTGCAAATGGTATAGCGATCTATGGTAATAATTCTGGTGGTCATGTTTCATTAGAAAATAAAACAATTCTTGCTGGTGACTTGTTATTAAGAGCCGAGAATGGTTCGAATATATCGGTATCGGTTGATAGTTCTATTGTTAAAGGTGATGTTCGCGTTGATAAAAGTTCTTATGCAAAATTAGACTTGGCTAATAGTTCACAGTGGATTCTAAAAAGAAGTACGCAGAAGAATTTAGGTACTTCAGATTTAGGATGTGTGGATTCATGCATTTCTTCTGTAAGTCTTGTAAATAGTGCTATTAATTTTGCACCTTCGGAATCTGAAGGAAAATATCAGACTCTCCATATTGGAAATGGGAAAGGAACAGTTTATGCGGCACAGGGTGATGCTGTAATTTATCTCAATGCACGTTTAAATCCTCGTGATCCGAGTGATCAGCAAGTTACTGATCGGCTTGTCATTCATGGTGATGTTTCTGGAAAAACAAAAATACATGTACGAGGTGATGCGGGCAATGTAGGAGATGGTAAAGCGAATGCCAAGATTGCTCATAGTGTTTCAATTATTCAGGTCTATGGTCAAGCGAAGAAAGATTCTTTCCAACTCGATGGCAATTATGTTGCGCTGAGAAACTCACCTTACAAATATACTCTTCGTGCTTATGCTCCAGAAGCGACTTCGAAGCAGGAGCATGTGCAACAGAAATTTGTTAAGGATGGTGGAGAATTTTGGAATTTCCGTCTAGAAAATCAGTATGTTAAGTCTGTTGGATCTGCTGCCCTTCCTGAACAATTTGTAAGGTCTGTTGTTCCACAGGTTCCAACTTATCTCAGCTTGCCTAATAGCGTATTCCATGCTGGTTTGATGGATATTAGCAATCAAAATAAGCAGTTGGAGACGTTGCGGATGACTTCTACAGGAATGGTAGAGGTTCGTGAAAATCCTGCTTTATATTTACGCGGCTATGGTGGAAGTTACCGTTATGCTTCAGATCTTTCTGCTCTTGAATATGGTTATGACGGCGATCTTAGTTATAATGGTGTAGAGGCAGGTGTTCTGCTGCAAACTATTGAAAATACCGACAGTGCTATATCCTTTGGCGTTATGGGAACTTATGGAAAACTTTCTCTGCAGCCTTTGAATGTTGAGCAAAGTCAGAAGAGTGCATTTGATAAATGGACTGCTACGGTATATGGTAGCATGCAGCATAATGTTGGCTTCTATGTCGACGGTCTTTTATCCTATGGTCTGTTCAAAGGTGATGTTCTCACCCTTGCACGGGGTAAAACAGCAACATTAAAAGGTAATCCTTTGAGTGTTTCTTTAGCTGGTGGTCAGACAATTATGACAGGATATAAGGGGGTTGTCTTTGATCCGCAGGTTCAGGTTGTGTATCAACATCTCCAGTTTAATAAAGCCCGTGATATTGACAATTTTGATATTGAAATGGGTAACCTTAATCAGTGGGTAGCACGTGTTGGTGGACGCTTAACCAAGATTCCTACAGGTTCTGAAGGCGTGAATGCTATTGCTTTCTATGGTAAGCTTTATCTTGCTCATGGTTTTGAAGGAAAACAGTCTGTGCATTTCAATGATGCTTTCAAGTTAGGGGCTTTTGGTTCTTCTTTAGAGGCTGGATTAGGTTTTAATGCCAAATTGTTGCCAAAGCTCTCTCTGCATGCTGATATTCTCTATCAACATAAGCTTAATAAGGCTGGTTTTTCGGGAACAAGTTTTTCCGGAGGAGTACGGTATCAGTTTTAATATAAGGTACACTATGTACCTTATTAGAAAAGGCAGCACAATGTGCTGCCTTTTTTCTTTATAACAACTTGTGTTGTTCTTAAAAGCTTCTCGTCTTCTTGATGTGAACCAAAAAACATAGTTTATTTTACGTATGAGAGCGTTTTTCTATACTAAAGTGAATTTTCTTAAAATTTTTGCTGTTGATGGTGCAATCGAGAGACTTACTTTTATGGGCTTTTAAAGAGTGCAGGGGGGATGCCATGCGTTACATTGTTTTTTAGGTAATATATTGATTTATATAGATAATCTAATTATTTTGCATGTTGAATGAGAGTCTTGAATATCGTAAGATTTTCTCATTTCAAATCTCTCTATGTTGAATCAATCAAAACCATTCGTTTGCACGTTACAAGCGAAATTAATATGTGGATATAAATTGTACAAAAAAAGACTAAAAGTGCCTATAATGCATTGTTTCAAAAGTTAAGGGTTTGTCGTAACACCCACGAGCTGGCAAAGTGTGTGATGGTGTTGGGTTGCTTCTTCATAAGCATAAAGATGGGGCGACTTAATGGTTTTATTGTTATACCCTTCACGGGCTGCGCCGTGAAATGGGATTGGGAGCGTTGAGAGATATCTCTTTAAAACAAGCGCGTGAATATGCAAAGCAATGGTGTTCTGTTTTGCGTGAGGGATGTGACTTCATTAAAGAACGTGATAAACAAAAGCGTGAGGCAATAAACAATACTTCATTAAGATACCATATTGATGCTTTCTAAAGCTCGTTTTTGAGAGTTTGTTTTTCACGGATTTAAATTATTTTTTCATTCATCTCCTTGTGGATTAATTTTTTAAGTTTACAAGTTTTGATTGTGTTTTTAATTAATTGCACGCATTGGTTTTATTTTTTCTTTACAGGAAATACAGAATGCATTATACACTCATAAGGTGTGTTTTGTAACTATTCTCTTATAGGTGGTTTTGGCGTAGAGCTTTTGCCAAATTTATTGGGATAATTCATTGCACAGTTCAGATGAGCATGAGGCATATTCTTTTTGTTACACTTTTCGTGTTTTGAGGTGTGCAATGGGGTGTTTTGCAGGTGCTTTTATTTTTAATGAGAGGGGAAGGAAAGTTTCGAGGGAACTATGATTAAAGTTTTTAGAAATCATGTATGTTTATGTGCTTGTACAACTGCTATCCTCTCTTTTCTCCAAAGTGGAAGAGAAGTTTATGCGGCTGCAGAGGGGAACGGTATAGCTTATACTATAAGTGTTATTCCGCTCAACAGTATTAGTGTTACTTCTGGTCCTCATCTTAATGGAAGTAATGCGTATAAGCCTCCCCTTAGTGGAGAGAGTGGGCAGAATAATCATTATATTCGTGTGAACCTTGTTGGCAATAACGATGAGGGTATTCGTGGGGGAAGTGATTATCATGAGTTGAGTGGAATGGAGGGATCGAATAATGGTCATATAGATAACTCTGTTAAAGATGCAGACTTTGATGAAAGAGGTATAAATCTTGGGTTTTATTACTATAATGGGTTGTATTATATATGCGATAATTGCGGGACAGATCTTAAAATTGATAATAAATCTTATAGGATTACAAATAAGAACGTTTCCAACTATCCTGAAGATCCTACTGCTATAACGGTAAAACGGATAGGGACCAGAGTTTATGGAGAGAATGTAACTGTTAGCAGTGAAGTTTCTGATAAATCTTTTTTGCGTGGTGTGGCTGTATCAGATGACGGAAAGATTGTTTTGAAAAAAACGACGCTTCAAAATACAAAGTTAGCTCTTTTCGCTAATAATGGAATAATTGAGGTAAAGGAGGGGATTATAGGGGAGAGTGATAGGGCTGTTGAAGCCGTGGAGAATTCATTGGTTATTTTAGAGAATACAAAAGTTAATACGCGTGATGGGAAGGCAAGCCTTTCCAGTTATAGTGGGGCAGATATCTGGATGGAAGGTGGGGAGCTCCGCTTTACCAACAGTCACGGCGTTTCTGCGGTATTAGGGGGAAAGGTCATTCTCGATGGTGTTACTGTTGCTGGAAAGGGATACAAAGATAAAAATCACACGGTTTTTTTAATGGATGAAAGTGGTTTTGTTGAGTTTAAAGGGGGAACTATTAATGTTGAGGATGCTCATGGTATATTATTAGAAAATCCAGTCAAGCCTTTTAGTGTTGTATCAGAACTATCTGAAACAGAAGCTGAAATCGAAGATAGAGATGCAGCTGAAGATTTATCGAATAGCTTTTATGTGACTGAGATTAATCTTAAGTCTTCTTTTGTTACCGTAAAGGGTAAGGGATCTTATGGTATCTACTTGCGGGGCGAGAAGCCATGGAGTGAAGGGAGAGATAAAAAAGAGGAGATTTCATTCGAGGAAGAAAAAGCTCCACCACGATTAGAAGTTGTTAATTTGGATAGAACAGAGTTTTCTGTTTTAGACGATGCGGCTATTTATGGTAGAAACATTATTTCTGGTGTGGTGGGGTTGGTGCACAGCACTCTTCACTCAGGGAATTTTTTATTAAAAGCTGAGGAAGGGGCATCTGTGATCGTTTTGGCTGATGGTTCTACTCTTGAAGGTCGTGCTCACGTTGATAAAGACTCTAATGCCGAACTTTATTTAGGAGGTCATTCTACATGGATTTTACCACAACCGTTGCAAAAAGATCAAAATGAGGCTGCGCATAATTCTTCTATTTCACTCGTGAGTCTTATGGGTGAGAGCTCTATTAATTTTAAAAGACATGAATCTTCTTCTGTTGATAATTATCAAACCCTTCGTATTGGAAAGGGAAAGGGTGAAGTTTATAGAGCACGGGACGGTGCCTCTATTTCCCTTAATAGCTATTTGAATAGTGGTGGTGCTCTTAACTATCAAAAGACTGATCGTGTTTTAATTCATGGTGATGTTTCAGGAAAAACAATGCTCCGTGTGCATGGTGTTGCAGGAAGTCCAGGAGGATATACGGGAAAGGGGGGGAATGCTGAAGGTATTTCAATCATTCAGGTTTCTGGAGAAGCAAAGCAAGATTCTTTTCAGTTGGAAGGTGGTTATGTAGCGTTAAACGCATTACCTTATCAGTATAAGCTTTATAGTTATGGTCCAGAATCTGAGTTTGGAAAAGCAAGTATGGATCAGAGATTAGTTGAAGGGAGTGGAGATTTTTGGGATTTCCGTCTTGAAAGTAGATCTATAGATTCTGATGTTAAACCTAAACCAGATCCTGCTCCTAAGCCAATTCCGGGACCAGAACCTTCTCCAGCACCAGCTCCGGAGCCTCATCCTCGTCCTAAGCCGGGCGTTAAGGCTGTTGTTCCGCAGGTTCCGACTTATCTCCTTTTGCCTAATGCCTTACGTCATATTGGTTTGATGAATGTTAACAATCAAAATAAGCGGTTAGAAGCTTTGCGAATTACTTCTGGGGGCTTATTAGAAAGTCGTGAAAAGCCTCTCTTTTTTGTGAGCGGTTATGGCGGCAATCATCGTTATACTTCAAATCTTTCCGCGCTTGAATATGGTTATGGCGGCGAGTTTGATTATAATGCACTAGAGGCAGGTGTTTTGCTAAAAGCAATCGAAAATACGTATGGTTCCACTTCTTTTGGAATTATCGGGGCTTACGAGAGATTTTCTTTGCAACCTTTGAATGTTGAACAGAGTCAAAAAAGTACATTTGATAAATGGTCAGTTACGGCATACGGTGGTATGCAGCATGATGCGGGTTTTTACGTTGATGGTCTTGTGTCTTATGGGTTTTTTAAGGGTGATGTTCTAACAACTGCACGTGGCAAGACGGCAACATTAAAGGGAAATCCTTTAAGTGCTTCATTGACTGCTGGTAAAACATTTATGGTAGGAGAGAACGGTTTTGTTTTTGATCCTCAAGTTCAGGTTGTTTATCAATATCTTCAATTTAATAAGGTGCGTGATGTGGACGGCTTTGATATTGATTTAGGAAAGCTTCATCAATGGATAGGGCGTATTGGGGGGCGTTTAACAAAGAGGCTGGTCGCTACTGATGAGGCTCAAGTTATTTCTTTCTATGGCAAACTTCATCTTGCTCATGGTTTTGAAGGAAAACAATTTGTGCATTTTAAAGATGCTTTCCAGCTAGGTGCTTTTGGTTCTTCATTAGAAACAGGATTAGGTTTTAATGCACAATTGTCTCAAAAATTTGCGCTTTACGGCGATTTGGTTTATCAGCACAAGCTAACGAAAGCTGGTTTTTCTGGAACGAGTTTTTCAGGTGGATTGCGTTATCATTTCTAGTGTTGTTCCTGTTTTTGATTAATCTTTGAAAAAGCTACAAGTTATGCTTGTGGCTTTTTCTCGTTCTTTATTCGTTTCATTTTTACAAGAGAGTGATTTTGTATATCTTTAATACGCTTTCTGATTGGACTTCTTTTGTTCTTCTTGAGAAATTTAATGAGTTTGTACGTTATTGTTTCAAAACGCGTATTTCAGAGTGATAATTATATTATTTATAACACACTTATTTATAAAGATAATTTTAATTTAGGGTGCTGAAATATTTTTAAGGCTTTTATGATGAATCCATAAAAAGCATTCATTTGCATATATCACAAGGTGGATGAGTAAGCGGATAAAAATTTGTTTAAGAAAAGATTTATAGACTTTTGTGAAGTGTGTTAAGAGGAGAGGATTTACAATATGAAAAGTTGGAAAAAAGAATACTTCTCTATTTTACGTAAACGCAATGAGCGTTATATCCGATGAACTTTATATTATATCCGCTGTTGTTGCAAAATGGGGGGAAAGAAAAGAGATATCTGAGAAAATTGGTGAATGAGAAACATAATGACGTATTGTTTTTTGAAAGTGTGTTTTCTTTAAATGCATAAATAAAAAGATGAAATCATGTGTCATCTTCACTTTTTAAAATATGGCTCTGAATGTTTTTGAATATTGTAAAGTTGAATTAAAAAGAGAAGATAAAATTGGAACTGTTTGATTTTTACACTTTCCTCCTCTTTCTAAATTAGGCTGTATTTCTATGAAAATTGCCTAAAAAGGCGTATGTGAACTCTTGTTTCTCAATTTTGGCATATGTTTTGTCTGCTTACAGAGTGCACATTGTTTCAATATAATATCTATCGTAAGGATGTTGATTATACCCGTTCTGGGGGTGATTAGACAGCAGTTAAAGTAGGTGTTTTAATGCATATCAACTGATTAAGGCTGCTTTTGAATAACAACTTTAAAGGTGATTGTTCTGTCGTTGTTCAGTTATATTTTTGCAAATTCTTTGTAAAAGCGACAGATTTAGATTGTATTTTCGAGTAATTTTTTAATTCCATATTTACATAAAACACAAAAAATATTAATAATCTCCATGTATTATAACCTAAACGTGTTAAATATTTTTCTCTTAGTAAAGTTTTTAATACGTTGTGTATATTTCTTGGCAAGAAGAGGGGGGATTATGGTGGAATTATGGTCAGTTTATTTAAAAATCGCTTCTCCTTATGTACTTTTACAACAGCACTTCTTTTTTTTACACACAATGTTGATGTTTTTGCACACAATGCTGCATCTCAAGTTTCCTCTGGAAAAAAGCAGTCTTCGTGTGATCAGAATACAGCATTTTATCAGTGTGATGATGGTGAAGAGCATAAAATTAATAATAAAGTTTATTCGCTAATGGATAAAAATGTTAATGGTGTTCATGGAGCCATGGAGATTTCTAAAAGAGGTACATTTATTAGTGGCGAGAAAATAACTATTAAGGGTATTGGGGATGAAAAGAATAATTCGGAAAAGAACTTTTGGAAATATGGACTAAAGGTATCAGAAAAGGCGGACGTCGTTTTGAGCGATTCCACGTTGAGTGGGGTTTTAGTGGGGGTGGAAGCTCAAGGTGGATTCATCGTAATGTCTGGTGGATCAATTGATGCAATCAAAGTAGGGGCTGTTGCTGGAGGAAAACCTCAAAGTAGAGTTGATTTAACGAATACGAAAATTAGCCTAGGGAGAGTTGGGGTTAAAGCAGGAGAAAAAGGATATCTTATTTTAAAGGGCGTCTCTATTAGCGGAAAAGGTCGTACTGGCAAGGATGGTCAAGGGCTGGATGCAGATCGTCAGGCTGCTTTTCATATATCTAAAGATGGTTATGTTGAGTTTATGAAAGGGGCTGTTGATGTTACTGATGCTCATGGGCTTTTATTGCAGGGAAATAAAGGTTCTCAGATTGATATTGGAGATTCCAATATCACAGTGAAAGGTAATGCATTTTATGGTATGCACTTTGAGGATGAGGTAGCATCAGATGGTTCGTTAGAGGGAAAATCATCACGTGTTGATTTAAAAAAGACGCATTTTATCGTTCCAGATAGTATAGCTGTTTATAGCAGTCAATCTAGGAAATCTGCCCTATATTTAAAGGAAACAAAGATTTTTGGAGATTTATTGCTGAAGGCTGATCATGGCTCTTCTATAAAGGTTTTTGCTGATGCTTCTGCACTTGTCGGTCAAACTCAGGTTGATAACAGTTCTGAAGTCGACCTTATCTTGAGAAATAATTCACAGTGGGCTTTATTGCAACCAAAACATAAAAAATTACAAAATCCTCATTATAGAGATGTTTCATTTATTTCATCGATCAATCTTTCTAATAGTTCTATTACTTTTGAAAAACCGAAATCCAGCACTGCTCATACCTATCAGACGCTTTATATTGGAAAAGGAACAGGTGTTGTTTATCAGGCTTTTGGTGACGCTTGGATTCATTTGAATGCACGTTTAAATCCTAATGATACAAGTGATCATCAAGTAACGGATAGGCTTCTCATTCATGGTGACGTTAAGGGAAGAACGATAGTACATATACAAGGGGTTGCAGGAGGCTTAGAAGAAAAAAACGAAAAAGCGCATAGTGTTTCAATTATTCAAGTTTATGGAGAGGCATTGCCTGACTCTTTTCAATTGAATGGACAGTATGTTGCCTTAGAGGGGGCGCCTTATAAATATGTTCTTCGTTCTTATGGTCCAAGTGCTACAGCAGGGGATGAGCATGTTAAACAAAAATTTGCTTTGAACGGAGGGGCATTTTGGAATTTTCGTTTAGAAAATGAATATGTTCAAAAATCTGCTGATGATAACGACATTCTTACGGTTTCTGAACGTACCCCCCCTGCACGTGCTTCTTTTTCGGATATTGTTCCAGCGTCTTCTGCTGATGTTGTTCCGGCATCTTCTGGTGATGATGTTTCGTCGTCTTTTACGGATAGTCTTTCTAAAATTGAAAATATTTCCTTATCTGGACGAGGTGTAAGATCTGTTGTTCCTCAGGTACCAACTTATCTGCTTTTGCCAAATAGTTTGTTCCACGCTGGTTTAATGGATATCAGCAATCAAAACAAGCAGTTGGAGACATTGCGAACTCATCCTAGTGGAATGTTGGAAATTCGTGAAAATCCTGCTTCATTTTTGCGTGGCTATGGTGGAAGTTATCGTTATGTCTCAGATTTATCTGCGCTTGAATATGGTTATGGGGGAGATCTAGGGTACTATGCACTAGAGACAGGTGTTTTGCTACAAAAAATTGAAGATGTTGACAGTGCTATATCCTTTGGGGTTATGGGGTCTTATGGAAAGCTTTCTCTACAGCCTCGAGATGTTGCACAAAGCCAAAAAAGTACATTTGATAAATGGACTGCTACAGTTTATGGCAGTATGCAGCATGATGTAGGATTCTATGTTGATGGTCTTTTATCCTATGGTCTGTTTAAGGGAGATGTTCTGACAACTGCGCGGGGTAAGACTGCAACATTGAAGGGTAACCCTTTAAGTGCTTCTTTGATGAGTGGTCAGAAAATTGCCACAGGATATGAAGGTGTTGTTTTTGATCCACAGGTTCAGGTTGTTTATCAACATCTTCAATTTAATGAGGCTCGTGATATTGATAATTTTAATATTGAGATGGATAAACTTGATCAATGGATGGTGCGTATAGGTGGTCGTTTGATGAAGACTCTTACTGCGTCTGAAAAAGATCGTGATGTTTCTTTCTATGGAAAGATTCATTTTTCCCATGATTTTGGCAAAGAAAGAGCTGTGCGCTTTAAAGATTCTTTCCAGTTAGGGGCTTTTGGTTCTTCTCTAGAGGCTGGATTAGGTCTTAATGCTCGCTTGTCTCAAAAATTTGTGCTTCATGGTGATTTGGTTTATCAGCATAAGTTGAGCAAAGGTGGTTTTTCTGGAATCAGTTTTTCTGGTGGATTGCGCTATCGTTTTTAGGATGATCATCTGGGGGTAAGGTGTTTAAAGAGCCACAAGCTATGCTTGTGGCTCTTTATATTTGTTTGCAACTTTTTAAATAAGTTTTTTAAAAAGATGTTTTTTGCATGAGAAAGTTTGTTTCTTTTTAGAAACGAGATAAGGCTTTCTGGTTTGCAGTTTTTGCTTCTTATGCTGTTTTTCTTCCTTTCGTGTATTTTTATTAAATTCTCTTGAAATCACCGCTTTGAGATAGAATTTTTATTGTTACCTATATTTTTGCGCGTTTTTATAAATAATACAATTTTAAATTGTGATATTTTTGGATTCTGGCTTTACATAAAGCATCGGGTCGATATATAAAATACAAAACGTATTTTATATTATCACGTGTAATCAAAGTTATTAAACAGAACGCGTTTTTTTTTGTTTTTAGGGAAGGGGAAGAAAGTTTGTAGAAAATTATGTTTAAAAATCATCTCTCTTTATGTCATTTTACAACGGTTATTTTTTTCTTTGTATACAATACTGATGCGGGTGAGATTTCTTCTGAGAAGAAGCAATATTCATGTAACGAAAGTGCCTCATTTTATCGCTGTCATGATGGTAAAACGCATGAAATTTCCCAGAAAACTTATCAAGTTATGGGTGAAAGTTCTGATGCTGCTATAGAGGCATCAGGGGAAGATACAGTCATTGAGGGAGAGGCTATAATCATTAACGGTGTTTCGAATGCACATGGCCATTCAGAAACAAACGCTTGGACAACAGCTGTAAAGTCCTCAAATGGGGGAGGCGTTGCTCTATTTGATTCCATGTTAAATGATGTGTCGATAGGGGCCGATGTTAATGAGAAGGGGGCTTTTGAGATGCAGGATGGGGTGATTAAAGCAACCAGAATGGGGATCAGTGTTGCGGGTAAAGAGTCGTTTGTTTCTTTGACCAAGACAGAGATTAAGACATCTTCTGATGCGATAGGTCTTTTGAGTCATAATGGTGCAAAAATTTATATGAAAGAAGGAAAAATTGATTTTACCAGTGGTATTGGTGTTCAAACAGGAGGAGATGGAGAAATTAATTTAGATGGTGTTTCTATTACTGGGAGGGGAAAACAGGTAACAAATACAGATAATCATCGTGAAGCTTCTGCTTTTAGTATGCTTCAGGGAAAAGGCTCTCTTAATTTCCAGAAGGGAAACGTTAATGTCATTAGAGCGCATGGTATTGCCTTGGAGGGAAATGATAATAATACTGCTCATATCAAATATTCCAATATTTTTGTGAGAGAAAATGCATTTAATGGCATGCGCTTTTTTTGGGAAGCTGTCTTAAATGATAAAAAAACAATTATACCTGGAAAAGGGACTGTCTATTTGACAAAGACAACTTTTATGGCTCCAGAAAGTACGGCTATTTATAGCCGCGAATTTGAAAGTTCTGTTAAACTCTTACAAAATTCAACAGTTTCTGGTGATTCACTCCTGAAAGCTGTTGAGCGTTCCAATGTAAAGATTGAGGCTGATGCTTCTTCCCTTGTAGGAGGCGTATATGTTGATGAAAGTTCTACAGCTAAGATAGATTTAAAAAATGGTTCAAAGTGGATTTTATCGCGACCAAAATATGACAAATTGCAAAATTCTGATGCTTCTGGTTCTAATTTAGGGGATTATTCCTTCATTTCATCGGTCGATCTTACGGATAGTTCTCTTGTTTTTGAAGAATTAAAATCTAAAAAAACAAATGGTTATCAGACACTTCTCATCGGAAAAGGATCGGGGACTGTCTATAAAGCGCACGGTGATGTGAATCTTTATCTTAATGCATATTTGGATAAAGGCGGAGCTCTGCAAGAGCAAAAAACTGACCGGCTTTTAATCAATGGTGATCTTGAAGGAAAAACAACAGTTCATATTTATAAGATTCCTGGAAGTCCAGGGGCATTGACGGGAGATGGTGGTAATAATCAGGGGATTTCCATTATTCAGGTTTATGGACAAGCTGCTGAAGATTCTTTTCAGTTAAAGGGGGGGTATGTCACACTTGAAGCCTCTCCCTATCAGTATCATCTTAAGAGTTATGGTCCAAGCTCTTCTTTAGGGGCGGCAGATTCCCATCAAAGAGTGCTTAAAAACTCTGGAACATTTTGGGATTTCCGCCTTGAAAGTCAATTTGTTGATTCCACTTCTCTTGATTCCACTAAAGTTTTTCCTGTTCTTGATTTGGTTGTCCCCCCTTCTTCTGATGATATTCCTTCTTTTCCTAAAATTCATCTTAATATTACTGGAGGTGAGGATGGTTCTATTGACTCTAACTCTCAGCAAAAACCTCAGGAGCCAAGTCTTTCTTCTCCTGTAGATTCTCCTGATAGGGATTCCCATCTTACGACCACACCTAATGTATCTGATGTTTTGGTGCTTGAGACCCCCAATCCTCCTTCCTCTCTTGCACCTGTTATTCCCGCTATTGCTGAATCTAATCCAGTTGCACCACCTGCATCTGGTTCACTTGTTCCGCCGCATGTTTCACCCGCTCCTTCTGTTGTTGCAGCACCTGCATCGGTTTCACCTGTTCCGCCGCATGTTTCACCCGCTCCTTCTGTTGTTGCACCACCTGCATCTGGTTCACTTGTTCCGCCGCATGTTTCACCCGCTCCTTCTGTTGTTGCAGCACCTGCATCGATTTCACCTGTTCCGCCGCATGTTTCACCCGCTTCTTCTGTTGTTGTACCACCTGCGTCTAGTTTTTCTGTTCCGGCATCTGTTTTTGAGCCTTCTTCTCATTTTGAGCCAAATGTGAGAGTCGTTGTTCCACAGGTTCTGACATATATTCTTGTGCCAAATACCTTATTTTATGCTGGATTGATGGATATCAGTAATCAAAACAAGCAGTTGCAAGCGCTGCGAACTGTTTCTGGTCGGTTGTTGAAAAATGATGAAAATCCCACTTTGTTTTTGCGCGGTTACGGCGGACATCACCGTTATACTTCAAATTTATCTGTACTTAAATATGGTGATTATGGCGGTGAGCTTGATTATAATGCACTAGAGGCAAATATTTTACTCAAGAAAATCGAAAGTGCATACAGTACGACATCTTTTGGGATTATGGGGAATTATGGCAAGCTTTCTTTGCAGCCTCGAAAGGTTAAACAAAGTCAAGAAAGTATATTTGATAAATGGACAATCACGGCATATGGAAGCATGCAGCATGATACGGGTCTTTATATAGATGGTCTCTTTTCTTATGGTTTGTTTAATGGAAATGTTCTCACACTTGAGCGAGGTAAAACAGCTACATTGAGAGGTAAGCCGCTGAGTGTTTCCTTAACTGCTGGTAAAACGTTTATGATCGGCAGCCGATATTTTATTTTTGAACCACAAGTTCAGTTTGTTTATCAAAATCTCCAGTTTCATAAGACTCGTGATATTGATAATTTTAATATTGATATGCGAAGCCCAGATCATTGGGGGATGCGTATTGGTGGGTATTTAACGAAGACACTTACATTTACTAAAGATGCACATGTTCTTTCATTCTATGGTAAGCTTCATTTCATTCGTAGTTTTGATGATAAACAATTTGTATATTTTAAAGATGCCTTCCAGCTTGGTTCCTTTGGGTCTTCTTTAGAAGCTGGATTGGGTGTTTTTTCGCAATTATCTCCAAAAATTATTTTTCATAGTGACCTGATTTATCAGCATAAATTTACGAATGCCGGCTTTTCTGGAACGCATTTTTCTGGTGGATTAAGCTATCACTTTTAATTGTATTTTCCTTTAATATATCCTTTGTGGAAAATATAAGTATAAAGCATGGTTTTATAGTGTTATTTTCTGATTTTTGACTTTATGTATAATACAAAACAACTTATTATGACGGCATATAATAAGAATAATAAGTAGATGAACCAGAGGTGTCTTTTCGATTTTTTATGAAGATAAAATAAAGAAAGTTTAGACTAAATTATGATTAAAGTATTAAAACGCCATGTGTGTGTTTTCTTACGACCTCTATTTTTTCTTCGCGCACAATATAGATGTGAGTGCAGAAGGTTATAAACCCTCATGTAATTCTCTTTTTAAATCGTATTCGTGTGATACAGTTGGTGCTGCTTGTACTTTTGGAAGTCGTAATAAGTTATATATGAGTGGATTGGATAGGAAGGACTTACAGGTGTTATTTTTACAATACAATCTCATAACATAGTTATTAAGCCGGAAAAAAGTAAAGGGGAAAAGGCGTTTCAGGAATTGGTGGAATTTTAGAATTAAATAAATCTGAGAAGATTACATCAGCAGTGGTTGTGTCAAAAGACAATAAAACTTCTTTTAAAAAGAGTTCTATTATAGGAAATAGCGAAAAGAAAAGTGGTAGAAATGTCAAGTTATCTCAATCTGTGTTTGGCGTGAAGCAGAGCGGTTTTTTTCTTTGATGAAGGTAAGATTCAGGTTTCTGATGTTCATGGCATAGCGATTGAAAGTGCAAAACCGGTTTTTTAGGAAAGGTCATTTGAGTTTCGAGATAGTTCTATGTCTTTGGTTTCTTTTGAAAACTCAGAGATCATTCTTCAGGGACAAAGGGTTCATAGTTTGCATTTTAGAGGAAGTACTTCGCAACATGAATATCAAGAGGGAGTGCTTCTTATAAGTTTAGGTGAATTTCGATTTAAAAAGACTGCTCTTCATGTTCTTGATGGTACGGCTATTTATAGTAACGATGCTAGGAGGTATCCTTATATTACGGTATCAGAGGGTTCTCGTATTTTTGCTGATCGGTTAGATGTCAAAAATAATTCATTTGTTGCGCTTGATGCTTATGCGTCTTTTCTTTCAGGAAGGGCACATGTTGAGAAAGGTTTTTATGGTAGTGTTGAGTTGTTCAATCAATCTTTATGGACTGTAAGAGCAAATAAAAATGCGCTTGAAAATGATCATAAAAAAGTTCCATATTGTGTAGGTTCATCTATTTTCTTTGTAAGGCTTATTGATAGTTTTATTTTCTTTCAGAAACCAAGAAATGATTTTTATCAGACACTTCGTGTTAGGAGATTGGATGATGATTATGGTTTAGATCATGCTTACGTTGTAGGAGAGGACGCACGCTTATATGTTAATGCATATCTTACTGAAAATGGTAAAAGCAAGGGAATAAAAGCTGATAAACTTCTTATCTATGGTGATGTTTATGGAAAAAGTAAGGTGCATATTGTCGATGTTACAGTGGCTTCAAAAAAAATAAAGAACCAGAGCAAAGGTAAGCAAAAAGACGATAAAAAAGACAGCCTCAGTGTTTCAATTGTTCAGGTTTATGGAAAGGCTGCGGATGATTCCTTTAAATTAACAACAGATTATGTTGCTCTAAGAGGAGCGCCTTAGTGATATAGTGTTCGTGCTTATGGTCCCAATTTTTCTCATAGACAGGTAAAGGTGGGGATGGATCCGTTAAAGAGAAAAATATTGAGTATAATGGAGATTTTTGGGATTTCTGACTTGAAGCTGAATATGTTCAGAAACTTTCTCATCTGCATCATATGCGGTTGGAAAATGATGTGTTTCGTTCTTTAAACACTCATGCTCATCATCATAATGTTTTAGCTGATTATGATGCTTCTGTTTTTTATTCTGAAGAGGGCATTAAAGCTGTTGTCCCACAAGTTTCAGCATATCTATCGATGCCTCATGCTTGTTTCAGGTTGGTTTGATGGATATGAACAATCACAATAAACAGCTGGAAACATTGCGTATTGCTGCTGGGACTTTGGGAGAAAATGCTAAAAGTTCTGCTCTTTTTGCGCGAGGTTACGGTGGAAGTTATCGTTATGTTTCTGACCTCTCTGAGTTTCAATATGGTTATGGTGGAAATTTGAATTATAACGCTATAGAGGCAAGTGTTTTGCTCAATGCGATTGAGGATACACATCACACTTTAAGCTTTGGAATAATGGGGAATGATGGAAAAAATTCTCTACAACCTTAAGATGTTGAAGAAAACAAAAAAGTATATTTGATAAATGGCCTATTACACATATGGCAGCATGCAGTATGATACAGGCTTTTATATCGATGGTCTTTTTTCCTATGGTTTATTTAAAGGGAATGTTTTCACGCAAGTAAGGGGCAAGACAACAACATTGAAGGGAATACCTTTGAGTGCTTTATTGATTGCGGGTAAGTCATTTATGACAGGACATAAAGGGCTTATTTTTTGATCCGCAGGTTCAGGTTGTTTATCAAAATGTGCGGTTTGATCAGGCGTTTGATATTGATGGTTTTGATATTGAAATAGAAAAACTTGATTTGTGGGTGATGCGTGTTGGCGGGTCTTTAAGAAAGACGCTTGCTGCTTCTGAAGAGGCTCTTGTTGTTTCTTTCAATGGCAAGTTTCATCTTACCATGAGTTTTGGAGGAAAAAAACATGTGCAATTTGGAGATGAATTCCAATTAGGGGTTTTTGGTTCTTCTCTAGAAGCTGGAATGGGGGGTAATGCTCAGTTATCTTCAAATTTTTTATTGCACGGAGATTTAACCTATCAGCATCGTCTTAGTAAAACTGGTTTTTCAGAGATGATTTTTCATGCGGTTTACACTATGCTTTTAGGTATATTCTTAAATATAGAATAACATTTACATAAATATAGAGTATTTTATGAATTGCAAAGCAAGTATTTATTTGTTATACTTAAAAATATTCATATGTTTAACTTAACATTATTTCAGATCTCATTCACTTTTAAATAAAGCGGGGGAGAAGGATTTGCAAAAGAGTTATGGTTAATATATTTAAAAATTATAGGTTGACTTTTACAACAGTTGCTTTTTCTTTTTTTTGGGTTGTAAATATTAATGCTGACTTTCATGCTTTTGCAGCTCCCTGTGATGAAACAGGGAGCTTTTATACGTGCAGTGATGGTAAAAAACATACACTTGAAAATAAAACTTATAATTTAAAAAGTTTTCAAGAACATGCTCCTAGTTCTGATCCTATTAAGGCTATATATGTAGAAAATGCAGGTACAGTTGTTGATGCATCTCAGATAAATGTTTATGGCGATGATTCAAATAAAATATCTGCATATGGTGCATATGCAAAATATGGTGCACGTCTTAATCTAAAAAATTCAAATTTTAAGAATGTACGTGCTCTTCATGCTGAAAATGCAGTCATTAACATGACAGATGGGTCAATTACGGAAACTTCTCACGCTATATATGCATTGGGTGAAGAAGCGGATATTGCTTTAGTGCGTGTAAAGATTGAGGTTGAGCCAGACAACCTGCAAGATATCGGGTTTGTGAGTAGACTTGGTGCAAAGATTAGGATGTCAGGCAGTACTGTTACATTTAATGGGAAAGGTAGATTTTCATCGTTTTATGGGGGAGGGTATAATTTCGATAGTACTATCATTAAGGGTAAAGGAAAACAAAAAACTACTATCGTCGATGAGGAAGGTTTCGATAAAATACCAGAAGCTTTCGACGTCTCTCAAGGAAGTCATGTTCAATTGAATAATAGTTCTATTGAACTGAGTGATATGCATGGTTTTTTGGTGAAAAATTCTTCGGTTGATGTGAATGATAAAGAAAAGTTGTTGTGGAAAGCATTTAGTTCATCGGATGAATTTAAGAAGACGAATATTAAGATTAACAAATCCAATGTTTCTGTGCTGGGTAAAGGAGTATATGGTCTGTATTTTTATGGATTAGAACCAGAGGAAGGGTTTAGAACAGCTGATTCAGCTAATGAAATGTTGTTACAAGGCAGAAATATCATTATAGGAAAGGCATTTGTTCAGTTATCAAAGACAAACTTTACAGTTCCAGAAGGTATCGCCATTTATAGCACTGGGACTGATGGTTTTGGAGCTAAAGCTACCCTTGAACTATTGGACGATACAAAAATCTCTGGTGACTTATTAATAAAAACTGAAAAAGATTCTTCTCTTCTTGTTCAAGCATATTCTTCAACCCTTACAGGGGGAGTGCGCATTGAAGATAGGTCTCGTGTTGATTTACAGTTAAAAAATGGTTCAACATGGTATCTTACTAAGCCTAAATATCAAGATTTACAAGAGGCCGATGTTACGGTTTCATCGCTTTCTACTTTGAGTCTCCTTGATAGTACGCTTGTTTTTGAGAAATATGTCTCTCAAGATTATCAAACATTGCATATTGGAAAGAAAATATACAATAAAGAAGATGTTTATGCATTAGATGATATTGGTAAAACAGCGGGTGTGGATGGCGTATACAATAAAGTATACAGTGCGGAAGGTAATTCTCGGATTAAGATGAGCACATTTATGAATAATGATGGTTCATTTGATCCTCAAAAAACTGATCGCGTTTTAATCTATGGTGATGTTTTGGGAACCACGCTCATTGGAATGGAAAAATTTCAAAAAGCTTCAGATACAAAAGTGATTGACGGAAGTCATCAAAGTGTTTCGATTATTCAGGTTTTTGGAAAAGCAAAGGAAGATACTTTTAAGCTTTTGAATGATTATGTTGCGATAAATGGATTTCCTTATCAATATAAACTTCGTGCTTATGGTCCTGGTTCTTCTTCTGGAGAAGCAAGTCCCGAAAATAGATTGGTTGAAGGGGAAGGAGATTTTTGGGATTTTCGTCTCGAAAGTGTTTACATTAATCCTGAATTAGATCCTTCTGAATCTGTTTCAGTTCCGTCTATTAAGCCTACGTCCACAGTTTTACCACCTAAATCTGAAGCAGAAACTATACCTTCTGAACGACCATCAGAGACTATTGCGCCTGAACAACCTCCTTCTGTTAAGCCACCGCTTATACCATCTACACCTTCTTTGCCTGAAACATCTGAGCCGTCTGAAACATTGATTCCTACGGATTCTACTCTTACTCCTTCTGCCCCTGTTTCGCCTGTACTTCCCTCTGTCCCCTCTGTTCCAGAGGACGCTTCTTCCGTGCAACCTATGCCTGCATCGCTTGTTCCAGTTGAAACTTCTACTGATGAGGTTTTGCCATCTAAGCCCTCTGTTCCGGAGGACACTTCATCTACAGATTTTGTTCCCACTCCTTCTGTGCCTGTTGAACCTAGAGTTCCTTTTGTACCAACTGTTCCAGAGGCTCCTTCTACTGATGAGGTTCTGCCATCTGAGCCCTCTATTCCGGAGGACACTTCATCTACAGATTTTGTTCCCACTCCTTCTGTGCCTGTTGAACCTGTACGTCCTTCTGTACCAACTGTTCCAGAGGACCCTTCTGCTGTGCAACCTATACCTGCACCGTTTGTTCCAGTTGAAGATTCTACTGATGAGGTTCGTCCATCTGAGCCCTCTGTTCCGGTATCTCCTTCATCTCCAGATTCTGTCCCCACTCCTTCTACCCCTGTTGAACCTGTACGTCCTTCTGTACCAACTGTTCCAGAGGCCCCTTCTTCTGAGCAACCTATGCCTGCACCGTTTGCTCCAGTTGAAGATTCTACTGATGAGGTTCGTCCATCTGAGCCCTCTGTTCCGGTATCTCCTTCATCTCCAGATTCTGTTTCTCCTCCTTCTGCCCCTGTTGAACCAAAGCCTTCTGGGTCTTCTGACCCTTTGGATTCCTCGTCTAATCTCCAAATTAGAGCTGTTGTTCCACAGGTTCCAACTT
>NZ_JBHILQ010000129.1:0-725 GCF_042193395.1 Bartonella sp. TT29SHDZB | reverse complement strand
ACATCGCTTGCCAATGGGTCTATAAGTAAAGACTCAAGTGATGCTGTAGCTGGTAACCAGCTCTATGCTCTAGGGAGTGGTGTTGCGAAGTCTTTAGGAGGTAAAGCTAAGTATGAGAATGGCACATGGACAGCTCCTACATTCGCAGTTAAAAAGTTTTCATCTGATGGTAGTGTTACTGCCTCGAGTTATAGCGATGTCGCGTCTGCCTTTGCTGGTATTGGTGATTCATTCGATAATGTTAAAGATAAAATCGATAATGTTAAGGATGAAATTACCGAAGAGATTACCAATGAAATTAGCACTGCTCAGGCTGATGCGTTGTTGTGGGATAACTCCAAAGGTGCATTTGTAGCGACACATGGTGAAGAGAAGACAAGCAGCAAGATCACATCGCTTGCCAATGGGTCTATAAGTAAAGACTCAAGTGATGCTGTAGCTGGTAACCAGCTCTATGCTCTAGGGAGTGGTGTTGCGAAGTCTTTAGGAGGTAAAGCTAAGTATGAGAATGGCACATGGACAGCTCCTACATTCGCAGTTAAAAAGTTTTCATCTGATGGTAGTGTTACTGCCTCGAGTTATAGCGATGTCGCGTCTGCCTTTGCTGGTATTGGTGATTCATTCGATAATGTTAAAGATAAAATCGATAATGTTAAGGATGAAATTACCGAAGAGATTACCAATGAAATTAGCACTGCTCAGGCTGATGCGTTGTTGTGGGATAA
>NZ_JBHILQ010000128.1:0-725 GCF_042193395.1 Bartonella sp. TT29SHDZB | reverse complement strand
CAGCAAAGGCTTCCGCTACACTATTGTAGCTTTCCTCACTTTCTTTACCTTCCGCATCAACTTTCTTGATCACAAAATTTGGAGCCTTCCATTGTCCATCTTTATCATAACCTGCACCTCCACCAAAATAGGTCGCAAATGTCTGATTCATTGAATAAAGCTGATTACCCGTGATCGCTTCTGTCGAACCTTTAGAAATTTCTCCATCTAATAGAAACTTTAATTTGCTGTTTTCTTGTTCCGCTATAACTTGACCATCTTTCTCTTTGTTCTTTACATGACGTGCTACAAAGGCATTGGCTTCATCATTCCACAACAAAGCATTCTGCTCAATGGTCTGTGTAAGTTCATTGCTGTTTTTAGAAAGCTCATTATGAAGATCTGTCAGCGATGTATCAACACCGCTAAAGGCTGAACCAACATCATGATATGACTGACCACCAACAACATACGTCGGAAGATTACCTACGAGCACATCAGCACCACCACCAAAATAGCTCGATGTATTTTTAGAAACACTGTCTAGATTAGTACTCACTGTCGTAACATTTTTATTAGTCGCAAATAACTGAGAGCCATTTACAACTTCTGTCGATTCTGCTGAAAGCACTCCTGCCTTAACACCTGAAAGTGTCCGGTCTTCTTTCTTACTGTTGGCAATATTGAGTTCTGTACCTTCTACTTCTTTGCCAATAGTAATAACCTTCGTATCATCATCCTGCTTG
>NZ_JBHILQ010000127.1:0-728 GCF_042193395.1 Bartonella sp. TT29SHDZB | reverse complement strand
AGCGTCGCCATCTACATCTACAAGGTGCTCAAGCAAGTTCACCCGGACACCGGCATCTCGAGCAAGGCGATGAGCATCATGAACAGCTTCGTCAACGACATATTCGAGCGCATAGCCGCCGAGGCGTCCCGTCTCGCGCACTACAACAAACGATCGACGATCACCAGTCGCGAAATACAGACGGCCGTCAGGCTTCTGTTGCCCGGTGAACTCGCCAAGCACGCCGTCAGCGAGGGAACCAAGGCGGTCACCAAGTACACCAGCTCCAAGTAAATCGGTCTTCTCCGACAACGACGACGACGAAGCCGACAGGCCGATTAGTATATACAAACCAAACGGTTCTTTTCAGAACCACAAATCACGTCGCGAGATCGAAAAAAAAAACGAGTTTCACGTTCGTTCATTTTTTTAAAAAAATAAATTTATATTTATTTATTTATTCACCCGCCCGCACTATCACGATTTTTTTTGTAAAACTAAAACAAAACAAAAAATAATAATAATAATAAACCGAGTATCCTACGCTACCATCAATCGGACGAACAATCTCCCGGGCAACGAAGACGTTCGATCGCGCGTTGTTTACGTATAAGTTTAATCGGAGTAGGCGCGTCGCATGCGTCTCGTATTCACGTACGGGTTTGTTTATGATTACACGACGATCGTCCGAAAACAAAATTAAAAAAATACAGCTTCCGTCGTCGGAAAACCGAGAGCGTTTCCTAAGA
>NZ_JBHILQ010000126.1:0-730 GCF_042193395.1 Bartonella sp. TT29SHDZB | reverse complement strand
TGACGCATTACTAAACGCATCGGATATAATTCATGAGGTTCCGGGTTCGGTTCCCACCCATTGGCATATATTTTTTATGATTTTTTTAGGATTTAAAAATTTCGGATTTATTACACTTTAATTCGACAAGAAAAATTCTTTAAAATTGATATTGAAGTATGTAGGTATTATTTGAGGACGGGAACGGGAGAATGTGAGATCGGGAACGGGGACACGAGATAACGGGATAACGGGGACACGTCAACGGGAGAACGAAAGAACGGGAACGGGGGAACGGGCAATGGAACAGGAGAATGGGAACTAATAAGGCAAAGGGAATCGGGCGACAGCTTTGATAAAATTTTTAAATTTCAGACAGTAAGAAGTTCGCCGATCATATTCTATTTTTCCGTAGCAACGCACGGGTATTAAGCTAGTCTCTATACTTATAAAAGCGAAAACCACTCACTCACTCACTCACTGACTGACCGAGAATCACTATTCCGGCCAAACTACCGGAGCTATCGGGTTGAAATTTTCAGGGTAGGTTCCTTTCGTAAAATGGGGAAGAATAAAGCAAGTCGCATTTCGATACTCCACCCCTAAGGGGGTTAAAACGGGGTAAAACCAAAAAACACCCTATTACACGTACGCTTTTACGTTTACACGGCCGAATTGAGCTTATTTATTTAAATATTTTCAAAATTATCACACCAAACGAAAGCTGGAGTCTTCCAGATTGCTATGCCGC
>NZ_JBHILQ010000125.1:0-733 GCF_042193395.1 Bartonella sp. TT29SHDZB | reverse complement strand
AGTTGTGCGTTTGATGAAGCCTTGTTTATGTGAGAAGATATGTTGTTAGGGTTGTATTCATTGTTAGTTCCACAATTTCTCTCAAGTAGAATCTCTGCACGCACGCACACAAGACAGTTTAGTATGGATTAGCAACGAATATAACTAATAACTAAAAAACTACAAGCTGCAGAATATCCTTAGAAGGAGCAAATCCTTTCTGAGTACTATAAGTCCAACATAAAATGAAAAATACAAAAGGTAAAAAGTAAAAAATCTAATGTCTAAGATGCTGATGAGTCGGTGTCCTGCTCCAAACTCGGCTCAGGTGCTGGTGCTGTCTCTGTCGCTGCTGGTGGTGGTGGCGGTGGTGAGGGTCTGGAAGCCAAGACCTGCTGAAGTAACAGTGTCATCCTGTCAAAACTGCCCATAACCTCACTGTGAAAAGCTGTCAATGTAGCTCTGCCCTCGTCCACCTCAGTCTGTATCATACCCAGTGCACTCTCAAGGCGCTCTAGTCGGTCCTGGCCTCGGGAAGGAGAGAACATCTGTACCGGAGGCAGATCCGATGCTGTGGTGGGTAATGTCTGCGTCTCTGTCTCTGTCGAAAGTAACTGCAATATAGGCTGCGATCCCTCTCCCTGTGCTTGAGGCATTTTCAGAATATTGATCCCGTCATGTCTGTGGCGTTTTGGTATCCCCATTAGTCTTAGGATCTCCAAGGTGATAGGGGCTGGTGTCACTGTCTTTTTGG
>NZ_JBHILQ010000124.1:0-772 GCF_042193395.1 Bartonella sp. TT29SHDZB | reverse complement strand
TAATCAGTACGACGATAGGCACGCTCTACTTTGCCGCCAACTGTATGACTTAGAATAGTTTCAGCGACCTCATAGGGAGCATCGGTTGTTTCAGCAAGCCAATTGCGTAAACTAGAACGAAAACCATGCGGGCAGGCTTCAAGTTTATTGTCTCTCATATACTTTGACATAACCATAGGTGAAATAGGAGCCCGACTAGAAAAAGAAAAGATGAAATTACTTTTAGAGATACAACGGGCTTGTTCTATCACTTTCATTGCCTCTGATGATAAGGGGACGCGAAATTCTGTTGTAGCATCGCGCTTTCCTTTCATATTTTCAGCAGGTATGATCCATATATCTCCATCAATCTGATCTTCACGAATATGACGCAAGGGATTGGTACGAACCCCTGTAAGGATAAGCAAACGCAAAGCCAGTTGTGTGGGGTTTGTTGTTTGGCAAAGCGTTTTATAAAAAGCGGGAACATCTTTCCAATCCATTGCAGGTAAGTTTTTGATTTTATGGCGTTGTTTGCCTAAGAGAGCGCGTGCTTTTTCTACTGCTTGTAAATCAACATCCAATCCTAGTGCAGCCGCATGTTTGAGACACATATTGAGACGCTTGAGAGCTCTATAAGCAACTCCAGCTTTTGTATGCCAGATAGGGGCAAGAACATTGCGTATCTCTGTTTGGGTAATCTCTGAAACGGGTAGACAGCCTAATTTAGGGAGAATATGAAGGCGTAAAGGTGTAAACCATTTACCATTTTTACCATCACCTTTTAATTCAG
>NZ_JBHILQ010000015.1:0-36132 GCF_042193395.1 Bartonella sp. TT29SHDZB | reverse complement strand
TTTTTAAATAAAATGCCCCAAACATTACCAATAAAATTGTAACAAAAAATCCTATTTCAAGATTTTATTGGAAAAATAAGAAGCTTGTAAAAGTTCCTTGCTAGATAGCAGCGGCTTTCAGAGTATAATACCCCTCCCCTCACAACGATTGCAACTTTTCTTACATATTGCAATGATGTCATATCAAAGGCTAAAGAAAGATAGAGTACATATTCTATAATCACCATTGCATAAATATCTTACACGCTTTATGCTTTTCCATGAGAGCAAAAGGAAGATGTCAATGTCATCTAAACTGACGCGTAACCAAACATTGGTTTTAAACACTTTAAAAAATGCAAAGGGGCCTTTAAGTGCTTATGCGATTCTCGACCATTTACGCGAAGAAGGTTTTCGTGCACCTCTCCAAGTTTATCGTGCGTTAGAAAAACTCGTACAGTTAAAGTGTATTCATCGTCTTGAAAGTGTAAATGCCTTTATGGTCTGTTTACACCCTGAAAACTGTCAACATGAACTTACAACGTTTATAATTTGCGAAAACTGTGGCACAGTCAACGAAATACAAAATCAAACGATTGTATCGAGTTTAAAACAGATGGTTCAAGCGGTTGACTTCCAAGCACACAAAAGCACCCTAGAAGTACGAGGTCTTTGTAAAAAATGCGCAATAAAATAAGACCTCTAACTTGAAAACAAGATCTCTAACTTGCAAGTTTATATATTTAGCATTATGTACCAGAGATCGCCTTATTGTTTGAAAAGCTCTTATCGTCTGTATATATCACCCTACCCTAGAGTGAGAGGCTTATTATACTCGTTAGAACATAAATATTGAAAGTATAAATCATGTCCATATCTGAGACAATTTTTTCAGCCAAAAATTTCAATAAAAAGCAACAAAGGAAAGTAATCAAGGCTCTTCTTATTGTCTCTGCAATTTTTGTGCTTTGGTTTAGCTATAAGTGGATAACACAATGGCGTTATATGCTCTCCACTGAAGATGCCTATGTACAAGGAGATATAGCCGCTATTGCGACTAAATTAAATGGATATATTGAAAAAATTGCTATTAAAGCCAACCAAGTTGTAAAAAAGGACGATGTTTTATTTTACTTAGACAATGGTGATTATCAAATAGCCTTAGATCAAACAGAAGCGCATCTTAACACACAGAAAAAAACACTTCTACGCATTGATGCACAAATCACAGCCGCTCATAGTGCTTTAGATGATGCAAAAGCGCAAAAAGCAGCCGCTTCAGCTATAGCAACCAATGCACAACTCACCTTAAAACGTGTAACAGAACTGAAAGCCGATCGTTATGCCCCTCAATCTGAGGTCGATGATGCCAAATCAGCTTATGAACAAGCCATTGCAAATGTTAACAGAGCAGATGCACAAATCGCTGCAGCACGTGCAAATATCCGAGTACTAGAAGCACAACGAAGTGAAACAGAAAGCCAAACAAAGAGTTTAGAACTTTCGCGTGAAAAAGCACAACGTGATCTTGATTCAACCATTATACGCGCGCCATTTGATGGAATCATAGGAAATTTAACAGCAAAAACGGGAGATTTTGTTGTAAATGGCCAACGTCTTGCAGCGTTAGTCCCCATCCATGCACTTTATATTGAAGCAAACTATAAAGAAACACAGTTGCAAAATATTCATGCGGGACAAAAGGCTTATATTTCTGTTGATGCCTTCAAAAAGGAGGTCTTTACAGGAACAGTGCTTTCTATTTCACCCGCAACAGGTGCTGTTTTTTCTCTTCTTCCTCCACAAAACGCTACCGGTAACTTTACAAAGATTGTCCAACGCATTCCCGTACGTATTTCTATTCCAGAAGAAGTCTTAAAGACCGGACATATCCGAGCAGGAATGAGTGTTTCAGTAGAAGTTGATACACGTACAAAACCACAAGATATAAGTCTCTTATAATAACAAGAAAATGACCTCATTATTATGACATCTTCAATACCAAAGCCCATACAGTCTCAAGAGCGCATAGAAATCCGTAACATTGTGATTTTCATAGTTATGGCCTTTGGCATGTTCATGGCGATTTTGGATATACAAATCGTTGCCTCCTCTTTAGCCGAAGTTCAAGCGGGGCTTACAGCAAGCTCTGAAGAAATTTCATGGGTTCAAACCTCCTATCTCATCGCTGAAGTCATCATGTTGCCCCTTTCTGGATTCTTAGGAAGATTGCTTTCAACACGTGTTTTCTTCACCATATCAGCGATCGGGTTTACGATTACTTCTGTTCTTTGTGCAACAGCAACATCTATTGGAGAAATGATTATCTATCGCGCACTACAAGGCTTTATTGGTGGTGGAATTATCCCAAGCGTTTTTGTCGCCTCTTATGTTCTTTTTCCTCCTTCCAAACGCCCAATTGTTACCCCTATTGTTGGACTAGTCGCAACATTAGCCCCCACCATTGGTCCAACGATCGGAGGTTATCTTTGTCATATCTTATCATGGCACTGGCTTTTTCTCATTAATGTGCCTTTTGGGATTATTATTTCAATTCTCGCTTGGAAGTTGATTGATTTTGATAAAGCAAATCCATCTCTCATGGCTAAATTTGACTGGTTGGGGCTCATTTCTATGGCTGTTTTTCTAGGAACTTTAGAGTATGTACTAGAAGAAGGCGCACGTCATGATTGGCTGAATGATAGGCTGGTTCGGAATTTGTTCATTATCATGATTCTTGCTGCCACCTTGTTCTTCTGGCGTGCTTTTACAGCAAAAGAACCCATTGTAGATCTCTCTACTTTTTCTAATTTTAATTTTTCAGCTGCATCCATTTTTTCCTTTTCACTGGGGATAGGTCTTTATGGACTCACGTACCTTTATCCTGTCTATTTGAGCCAAATCCGCCATTATGATGCCCTTATGATTGGAGAAACATTGTTTCTTTCAGGATTCGTCATGTTATTAACGGCTCCCCTTGCAGGATTCCTTTCAGCACGAATGGATGCACGTTTAATGATGGCAATAGGACTTTTTGGTTTTGCAATAGGCACTTGGATGGCAAGCGCTATCACAGATAAGTGGGATTTTTGGCAGCTTTTTTGGCCGCAAGTTTTCCGTGGTGCTTCTGTAATGTTATGTATGGTTCCTATTAATAATATTGCATTGGGAACACTCCCACCAGAACGAATGCAAAATGCTTCTGGACTCTTTAATCTCACACGGAATCTAGGTGGTGCTGTGGGGCTTGCCATTATCAGCACGCTCATGACAAAACGCACGGACTTCCATTATGGACGAATAGCCGAAACACTTAACCACGCAAACAGACAAGCAACTGAAATGCTTTCAAAGCTTACTTTATTGTTCAAAACAGAAACCTTTGATTCCTATACTCTTGCTCTTTCTCAATTGTTTAATATAGTCCGCATACAAGCAATGATTATGGCTTTTAGTGATATTTTCTTTATCATAACCATCATCTTTAGCGTTTTGGCGTTTATGACTATTTTTCTCAGAAAAATACCACCCCTCATGGATTCACCACCAAGTCACTAAGCTTCATTAAAGTTGAAGAATATTTTTTATATCCTTATCCCTTTCCTCGATTTTTATCACTTTATCTCTTCTCAAGAGACAATATAAATTAATATGTGATTCTCAATGATTCTTCTGATAAAAATTCTTTTGAATGCAGGCTCTTTACGCACTTTTAAAATAACTTCTCACATGCAAAATTGCTTTAGATGATAATAAACAAAGAGCTTACCTAACGTGCTCCACACTATAAAGATAAAGCAGCTATTTCTATAAGATTTTTGATTTATCACCATAGGGCACAAACGATTAAAAGATTCTTTGCCCTTCATCTCTTTTGATTCTTACAAGAATATTCATAAAAGATTTATGATTCTTGTGATTTTTATTCACGCACCTATTTTCCCTTATAATGTGTAGGATAACGTTTTTTTGATTCTGAATGCAAAATTTTATATGAGAAAATCATTTTGTATTTGATACTCTCATGCCAATTGCAAAACGATTTACCTTTATAGCAAAAAAAGTAATGATATATTTTTTTCAAAAAAGCTGCTTTTGAACATGTAATTTTATTTTTTTACACTCTTTTAAAAAAGCTGATACTTATAATTTTGATTCTACTGCTGCATATTTTTCTTTCTTAAGCCCCTTCTCTTTCAACAAGCGCTAAAATTGTATAAAATTTCTCTATTGAATCAATCAAAACCATTCCCTTGCACATAAAAAGCAAAGAAATAAAAACTGTTTAAGAAAAAAGTAAAATACCGAATCGTTTTGATGCAAGATCGACCAACGATATTGAAAACTGGAAAACTGTATGATGATACCGACTTTAAAAGAATACAAGACAACTCAAAAATCTGATTCCTTTAATATTATAAGATAGGACGCTATTTCAAAAAATGAGCTTAAAATATATTCCTACTCACTGAACTGAAATTATCAAAAATAAGAAACCAGCCATATAATAAAATCGCAATAGAACTCCCCAAAAACTTTGTAGCGCTAAATACCTTGGCACGAGCCAAAACAATATGCTCTCCTCAATGGCAGCTGCTGAAAAACAAAATAAACACTATCTTTAAGCGACTTTATGATGCTGAAAACGATTTGAAACTTCTCGTTCTCCACTAGGAACCAAAGTGCCATAACACCCAGCAAGATAGTTTGGTATCAGTTCCAACGCTTGAAAGCGATGTTTTTCGTAAGGACCAGGCATTGCCAAATTTTCTGTTAAACTATTTGAAAAGCCAAAACGTTGATAAAATTCAAAATCCCCTACCAGCAAAATGGCGCCATATCCCAATTTTTTTGCTGTTTCAATTGCATGGCGGACTAAAATTGATCCTATTCCCATACCAGCACATTCAGCAGCAACAGCCAAGGGGCCTAAAAGTAAAGCATGTTGTGTTTCATTTTTTCCTTTAGAAAAAGAAACATGCCAAAGACGAACACTTCCCACAAGCTCTCCAAGCGCATTTTTAACCACAAAAGAAAGCCCTTGAGCAGCCAAACGACCACGACGTAAAGCCTCTGATGATTTACGTTTACGTCCATACCCCATCATTGAATCAAGCAAAATTTCTCGATAAGGCTTATCGGTTTCTTGCTCCAATAAAAGTGTAAAACATGCCCCATTTTTTGTTTGAAAATTAATCATGTTCATCTCTATAACCGCCCTCTTACAGCGCCATGACGAGCATAGCAAAAAATCAAAAAAACTATAGTTAAAAGGAAATGTCAGATCACATATGATCGTAAAGGCTCAAAGCCATTAAAAGCAACCGATGCGTAAGTTGTTGTGTAAGCACCAGTTCCATGAATCAATATTTCATCTCCTATTGTTAGGGATAGAGGAAGCGGATAAGGTGTTTTTTCATAGAGAACATCTGCCGAATCGCATGTTGGTCCAGCCAAAATACAAGGCTCCATCACCTTATCATCATGAGGTGTCTCAATAGGATAACGAATGGCTTCATCCATAGTCTCAGCAAGACCATTAAATTTCCCAATATCAAGATAAACCCATCGTACATTATCGTTATCAGCTTTTTTAGATATTAGAACAACTTCTGTACGAATAACACCAGCATTGCCAACCATCGCACGTCCTGGCTCAATAATCGTCTCAGGGATACGATTACCAAAATGCTTTTTCAATGAATCAAAAACTGCTGTACCATAAGCTTGTTCTGTCGGGACATCTTTCAAATAACGCGTTGGAAAACCGCCCCCCATATTCACCAATTTCAGTGAAATACCTTCTTGTTCCAAACGCTTAAACACTGTAGCAGCATCCGATAAAGCACGATCCCATGCACTCAGATCAACCTGCTGAGACCCAACATGAAAAGAAACACCATAGGCTTGCAAACCCAATTGGTGTGCCCGTCTTAGCACATCAACCGCCATAGCAGGAACACAACCGAATTTGCGTGACAATGGCCACTCAGCACCTTTTCCATCGGTAAGAACACGGCAAAAAACACGTGCTCCTGGAGCAACACGCGCAATTTTTTCTACTTCTTCAACACAATCAACGGCATAAAGTGAAACTCCCAGTGCATATGCCCGTGCAATATCACGCTCTTTTTTAATCGTATTCCCAAAAGAAATACGCTCTGACGTTGCTCCTGCTTTTAAAGCCATTTCAATTTCTGCAACAGAAGCCGCATCAAAAGAAGATCCTAAAGAACTCAGCAAACTCAAGATTTCAGGTGCTGGATTAGCCTTTATTGCGTAAAAAATACGAGACTGCGGCAAAGCTTTTTCAAAGTTTAAATAATTGTCACGAACAACATCAAGGTCAACAATTAAGCATGGACCTTCAGAACGATGTGTTGCAAGAAAATCGCGAATACGTTGCGTTGCCATCTGCAATTCTCCTTGAGGGAATGCTCCCCCACTCTATGCTTGGACAGCCAAAGCTACCAAAAGCTAAAGGACAAAAAACACACAACAACCATCCCCATTCTGATTACGAAAAACCAGAAATTAGCATTGCATGCAGCGAAAGAACAGCGCGAAACCGCGTTATTCTATTTTATCTGCCTTTTTGATTGGAGTTGAGAAAACCACTTCCGCACTGAAGGCAATGAGGTGTGCCTCTATAGTTATCCCAGCGTTTAAAAGCTGGAAGACACCAGAAAGGCCCGCACCGTCGTTGCTTCAAGATGTCCTCATTCTTGCAATTGGCTGTAAGAATGACTGGAGCGGTTAGTTCCAGGTACCGTACCGGTTAATCTCACCATTTGAGAACCAGCGGACACCCACAGGCACGTGCGACTTTGGGCAAGGCATCCTATAAAACGAATCCTTTCTCATTTCAATCATTTTTTTAATTTTAAACATTTTTTAATTCTTAAAGATAAAATGGGTGCAAAAAAACAACACTCTCCCCCTGCAAACAAAGTCATTCATCCACTTTCATGGGATCACTCCCCTCATGTAAAACAGCATACCCCAAACGGAATATAGTTGGGTTATATCTTCACGTATTTTCTTTAAAGAAATATTTCTTAAAGTGCTCGAGCCCATTTCGCACCAGCACCCGTAAATGATAGAATGATACCCCCAATGAAATAATATAAAATTTATTGAACCCACTATCTTTAGGCTTCATAAAAGAGCAAGCTGATCATCATCACACACTAAGCCCCCAATGTTGTGACAGCCCTTGACATTTGAGACGATTCATAAGAGGCACATCTTCTCTTGTATTGTTTTACTCCACATGACTTTCCCCGCTTGTAACGTGGAAGAGATATGGTTTTTATTGATTCAACCATAAAAACAGGCTTGGAATGAGAAAATCATGATGATATTCATGATCTCTTATTCAAAGATGTAAACAGCCAATAATTATGAATCAATGTGCTAAATTGTTCGTAAATAACTTTGTCTATTTTAAAATGAAAAGTATTTGAAATACTCAATCCTATAAAGTCAAAGAAAGCAAACAATCTATAATGATTATTTATAAGTCAAATAATTTAACATAAACAAAAAGACCGAATAATATCCGGTCTTATAAAATATTTTTCTACCAATATTAAAAAACTCTTCTCTCTTAAATTTAAGAGAAAAACGCTACAATTTAAAGCCCTATACTGCGATATCCTTATGTCCCTTGATGAGAATCAATTGCACGCAACTTCAACAATTGAAACTGCCTATGGCGCTCACGAAAGCGCTCTCTATCGGCTTCACTACGCGTGTTATAACAAGCATCACAGGAAACACCTTCTTCATAATGAGGCGATAATTTGCTTTCAGCATTAAGAGGAGAACGACATGCGCGACACAATTCGCGACCACATTCTTCAAGACCATGTTGAACAGAAACACGTTCATCAAAAACAAAGCACTCACCCCACCATAAACTTTTCTCTTTTGGAATTTTTTCTAAATATTTTAGAATGCCACCTTTTAAATGGTAGACTTTCTCATAACCAAGATCACGAACATAAGCTGTTGATTTTTCACACCGAATACCACCTGTACAAAACATGGCAATTTTCTTTTTTTTCTTTAACTCAGCCTCATGTTTACGCACCCATTCAGGAAATTCGCGAAATGTTTTAATCTGCGGATCAATCGCTCCTTGAAAACTCCCGATTGCATATTCATAGTCATTCCGTGTATCGATTAAAATTGTCTCTTCATCTTGAATAAGAGCATTCCAATCTTCAGGATCGACATAAGTACCAACAACTTTTAGCGGATCAACCCCTTCAACCCCCATTGTCACAATCTCTTTTTTCAACCGCACTTTCATGCGATGAAAAGGCATTTTTGATGCCCATGAATATTTAATCTCGGGCGTTTGAAACGCTGGCTCAGCCGTAATAAAGTCCACCAATGCCTCAATCGCAGCACAAGAACCAGCAACTGTTCCATTAATTCCCTCTTGTGCTAAAAGGAGGGTTCCTTTGATATCCTTTGCTTGACATAAATCCTGCAAAGGTTTTTGTAATTGACGATAATGCTTCAAATCTGCAAAGCAATAAAGTGCAGCAACTTTAAAATTCTTTTCCATGTGTTTTGCCATAACGCGCGTTTCATTCAATTTCAAGATCTATTCATTTACTCTTTAACATATTGTGCTTAATCAAACGATACAAATAATATCATCTCCAAAAAGAAAAAATATCATGTGCCAAAAAAGAGAAAAGCTTTTATTATATCTCCAAGGACAAACTGTTATCCCTGTTTTGCTCATTGACAATCTACAAAGTGCTGTACCCTTAACACGTGCTCTTGTCAAAGGCGGATTAAAAACAATTGAGATCACCTTGCGAACACCAAATGCCCTCAAAGCAATTCAGACGATTACACAAGAAGTCCCTGAAGCCATTGTTGGAGCTGGAACAGTTCTCAACACGACACACTACGAACAAGCCGAACAAGCTGGAGCCAAGTTTATTGTAAGCCCCGGATTATCCAATGAATTAATCAATTGTGCAAAAAATAGTGAAATTCCCCTTCTTCCCGGAGCAATGACCACAAGTGAACTCATGAAAGCATTAGATAAAGGCTATTCATATCTTAAATTTTTCCCTGCTGAAGCAGCTGGAGGGATTGCCTTCATCGAAGCTTTAGCATCTCCCTTCTCTGATATCCGGTTTTGCCCAACCGGTGGTATAACACAAAAAAGTGCACCACAATGGCTCCAACTGCCCAATGTCTTCTGTGTTGGAGGTTCTTGGATAGCGCCCCAAAAACTTATTGCCATAAGTGATTGGGATTCAATTACTGCATTAGCATACACCGCATCACAACTTCCCTCTCCCTCGAAAAAAGCTCTTTCTACAATATAATGTTAAAGTGCAAGAATATCAGTCCCTTCAACAAGACCAAAGCTTTCACACATTCTTGCGCAATCTTTTAACATTGCCATGGAACTACAAATCATCACCCAATCTTCATCGAGATGAATTTTGGGAAGTGCTATTGTTTCAAAAAAGCACCCACTCTCCATAACAGTCGTAATACGCCCCATATGCTCAGAAAGCTCACGAGTGATCATAGGATAAAATTTCAACTGTTGTGCATATGCCCCATAATGAGTGGATCTTGTTGCAAAGAGGAAACAAAATCTTTTGCATAAATTAACTCATTCTTTTCGCGCATTATTTAAATAAGAACAACTTCTGAAAATTTTTCATAAATGTCAGGCTCACGAATAAAGCTTGCAAAAGGAAAAACCTATACCGGTTTGAAAGAAGATAAAACATCAACTTTCCCACTCATTACCCCACAAAAGCGCGCTCTACAACATAAGTTGCAGGAGCATTATTGGCCCCTTCAACAAGCCCAAAACTTTCACACATCCTTGCGCAATCTTTTAACATTGCCATGGAACCACAAATCATCACCCGATCTTCATCAGCATGAATTTGGGAAAAGCCGGTTGTTTCAAAAAAACATCAACTTTCCCACTCATTACTCCACAAAAGCGCGCTCTACAACATAAGTTGCAGGAGCATTATTGGCCCCTTCAACAAGCCCAAAACTTTCACACATCCTTGCGCAATCTTTTAACATTGCCATGGAACCACAAATCATCACCCGATCTTCATCAGGATGAATTTTAGGAAGGCCTGTTGTTTCAAAAAAGTCCCCACTTTCCATCACAGTTGTAATACGGCCCATATGCTCGGAAGGTTCACGAGTAGTCATAGGATAAAATCTCAACTGTTGTGCATACTCTCCAATGAGTGGATCTTGTTGCAAAGAGGAAACAAGATCTTTTGCATAAATTAACTCATTCTTTTCGCGCGTTGTTTGAATAAGGACAACTTCTGAAAATTTTTCATAAGTGTCAGGATCACGAACAAGACTTGCAAAAGGAGCAACCCCCGTCCCAGTTGAAAGAAGATAAAGACGTTTTCCAGGAATAAGAGCATCAAGAACCAGCGTTCCTGTAGATTTTTTACGCATGAGAACTGTATCACCAATTTTAATTTTTTGGAGATGCTCAGTTAAAGGTCCCCCTGGAACTTTTATCGAAAAAAACTCAAGCTGTTCATCCCAAAAGGGACTTGCAATCGAATAAGCGCGATAAATCGGCTTTTCTGCATTTGGCAAACCGATCATAACAAACTCACCCGAACGAAAACGAAAACTATCCGGACGATTCAGACGGAATTTAAATAACCGATCTGTATAGTGATAAACCTCTTGGACAGTAAGGGCGAACACATTCTCAGGAATCGGAAAATTTGTAACGCTGCTGATGCTTGACGGAACATTGGTAGCAGACGTATTCATACTCTTCCCTATATCTTTATTGAACATTAAATTTCGAATCCTTAACGTGATATAGTACTTGCACAACCATCTGCCAACAATTTTCTTAAAACAAAAGTCTCACGGCTAACACTTTTATGCCAAAATTAAATAAATGAGGAAAATACGAACACAAACCCCATTCAAAGAAAAACAAAACATTGAGTATTAAACAATCTCGGTACTCTTTTCCCCTTTAACTCATAATGCATATTTCCATTGTAACGCTATAACACTCTCTCACTTGACAAAACTTATAACCAAAAACCTTAAAATAAGAGAGATAAAATTTTTGTTGAATGAGTCTAACGCGCTCTATAAGCGATAAAATTGATTTCACTTAAAACCAATCAAACACTAGAAAGTAAATATTGGATACCCAATCCATCTTGAAAACAAATAATATCCAAATCAACGAGTTTTCTAAATCAACAGTTTTTAATGTATCAAAAAGTGTTTACACACTGTTTTCCATTCAATAAAAATAATTTTAAGTACATGAGACGACATCCAAAATTGCACAGATGAGTGACCTTTCCCCTCATGGTAGAAAACTTGTAATGCATTGATTTAACGTGGTTAATTTAATCATTTTCCTTCTCTACATAAGCAGCCAATGCAATATTTAATCAAAACAATCACACCAGCAACAACAGTCTAACATTGCACTCTTCAAAATGATACAATACAATAACTTATGCTTTCTTTTTTAAGATGCCTCAACGAGGGAAAATAAGTAAAAAAATAAAAATCTATGTTTTACAAATTATCAGAAGATACCGTATTGATAACAACACAAATAAAACTAAAACATCTCTTATATCCAGAGTACCATTTTACATAACAAAATGACTTTCATGGTGCATAATCCAACATGAGCTCCTTATGACTTTGACCATAGCAAATAGAGCCTTTCCCTATATCGTAAAGAACCTCAATGAAATAATCAAAGAAAACTCCGTATTTCACGAACACAGATAAGCTTTTAAAATGAACAAATACGTTAATGATGAAATAAATACATCACTCTATACAGCTGTAGCAACCGTCGACGTCAGTGCCATTGTTTCCAATTATATCACTTTAGCCAAACGTGTATCTCCAACACAATGTTCAGCAGTTGTAAAAGCAAATGCTTATGGATTAGGAGCTCACAAAATTGCTCCTGCCCTTTATCAAGCTGGTTGTCGCACTTTTTTTGTTGCCCAAATCAGAGAAGCACTCCAATTAAAAAGCACTTTACCATCAAATGTCACGATTTCTCTTCTGAATGGACTCCCACACTCAGCAGAAGAGTTTGTCGCACAATCTGGTATTGTTCCTGTTCTAAATTCTTGGAATGCCATTGAAAATTGGCAAAAAATTTGTCAAAAAAAAGATAAAAAATTTCCAGCAATTGTTCAAATCGATACCCATATGAACCGATTAGGACTGGATCAAAAAGAATTACAAAAACTCATCAAACACCCTACAATTTTCGAAAAAGCAGAAATAAAATATATTCTTAGTCACCTTTCTAACGGAGAAGATGATACTCACCCATCAAATTATGCCCAATTAACTTCTTTCAAAACTGCTCTTACGCAATTGCCAACCTGCAGAGCTTCCTTTGCCAATTCAGGAGGCATTTTTCTGGGATCAAATTTTTATTTTGATCTTGTTCGCCCCGGTATTGCACTTTACGGAGTCGCCCCCCAAGAAAAACACACATCCCTTCTAAAACCTGTTTTAAAACTTGAAGCCCAAGTTCTTCAAAACCGTGTTGTTGATGTAGGCACACCTGTTGGTTATGGAGAAAGCTTTATAACGAACAGACCAAGTACTCTTGCAACCATTTCTATTGGCTATGCAGATGGCTGGCTCCGTGCTCTTTCAAATAAAGGAGCAGTTTACTTCAATGGACACAAACTGCCCATGGTTGGACGCGTTTCTATGGATTCCATTATTGTAGATACGACCGATCTTGATCAAAAACCTCAAACAGGTGACTGGGTAGAACTCATTGGCCCCCATCAAACACTTGAAAAAGTATCTATAGATGCCAACACCCTTCCCAATGAAATTCTAACGTCTCTTGGACCACGCTATAAATACATTTACACATAAAGACACTATTAAAGAAATAAACTGAATAAAAATCATTATGTTAGAAATTTAGGGAGGCTCTTACGAAAGATTTTACCACAATCAATCGCATAGAATGATCATAGACACCGTACATTCACAGAAATCTCAAAATAGACACATTGATGGATTGTTTTAGAGAAGAGGCTTACACTCAAAATACAAAAACTTAGCCTTTCTTTCATAAATTAACGAAAAAGAATATATTGCCAATTTTTTAAAATTAATAGCCCAATTAAGCCAAACTGTTAATTGGCAATTCGACATATCGAATAACAGTACTAAATATCGTAAACTTCTTTTATTTCAGCCTTATATAATGAAGCAATCAAAATCATTCGCTTGCATACCACAAGCTGAACTATGTGTAGATAAAAATGATTTAAGAAAAGAATAATGCTTCTAATGAACCGCCTCAAATACCAAAAGCTGTAAGCAGCACCCACGAACTGGCAAAGTGTATGATAGTGCCAACTTCCTTCTTCATAGAGCATAAAGATTGGGGAGCTCTCAATAGATTTATCGTTGTACCATTCACAAGCGCCGTCGCGAAATGGGATTGGGAGCGAAATGTCTCTTTAAAACAAACACGTGAATTAACAACACAAGAATATTCTTTTGGGAGCGTTCTGTTTCACATGAGGGTCGTGCCCCCACTAAAAAACACAATAAATAAAAATATGGAGCAATGTGTAATCCCCATTATTTAAAAAACATTGCTTTAAATGCTTTTGAAAGCCGTAAAGCTGAATTAAAAGGAGATGTCAAACTGAGGATTGAGTTTTACCTTTACGGCTTTACATTTTCCCAAAATGAGATTGTCTTCCAGTTTCAAAGATTACGTCAACAGAAATACGCAATCCCCTCGCCCTCATCTGACAGACAAAAGCTGGAACGACTCATAAAACTCTTTTTTTCTCAATCTCTGACTCAAAACATGTGGCTGCGTTAAGTTTGGATGTTGATTTACAGGCAACAGCTAAAGCACACGGGCTCTTAGGAAAACAGTGCCGTAAAGTCACAAACTGACCTACAATGAAGTGGAAAGATGTGCTGGCTTTTTATAAGACACCTTGTAAAAAACACCCATAATACATTTGACTTTGCGTTTTCTCATTCTAACAGGTGTTCTTACATATTTTTGCGTCATATTTACAAAAAGCAGATTAAAGAGAAATATTTAGACAATTCTTGACTCGAAAAGATGCAACAACAGAGTTTCGCGTGTCTTTATCATCAAAAACACTAAAATTGATTTTATTCTTTCTACAACCGGTTGTCGTCACCCTAGTGAGAAGGAGTATATCACAACACATACAACAGACGTGACCTATCCCCGTAGGTTTCGCTCTCGTTTACATGAATTAGCTGGCTAGACCAATGCCGCCTAGTCACTAAAACCATGTCATACGGTAGAAAGCAAAGGAGAGCATGCCTATTGCCGACAAAACACAGCTTTTTTGTCGACTTTTTCGATTTTTCTCATGTTATAAAAAAACAATGCAAAGTTCTAGAAAATAGACAAATAACACCATAGCAACATGATCAATAAACATAAAACCCACACAAAATGTGTGGGCTTTTTTCGTTCATGCAAATAAACAAATTAAATATATATTTTTTATTTAATAGGTGTTTCCCAATGGCGGGCACGAACAAATGAGCATTCTGTCTCCCGCGACATTATCAATACGTGATACAGGAGGCCAATATTTATTAGCTGGATCAAGAGAACTGTTGGGAAAAGCAGCTTCTTGTCGCGAATAGGGTCGCACCCAAGCATCATCTAAAGTATCTGCCACTGTATGAGGGGCATTCACCAATGGATTATTGTCTTTTGGCCAAACCCCATTCCCAACTTTTTTCGCTTCTTCAGCAATAGAGAGTAAAGCATCACAAAAACGATCAATCTCTGCTTTTGGTTCTGATTCCGTTGGCTCAATCATCAAAGTTCCCGGAACCGGAAACGACATCGTGGGCGCATGGAATCCATAATCAATGAGACGTTTTGCAATATCATCAACACTCACCCCATACTGCTCTTTCAACACGCGTGTATCCACAATACATTCGTGCGCAACACGTCCATGCTTGCCCCGATAAAGAATGGAATAAGCGGCTGAAAGACGTGCAGCAATATAATTGGCATTTAAAATGGCTATTTGTGTTGCATGTTTTAAGCCATCAGCCCCCATCATTCGAATATACATCCATGTAATTGCAAGAATAGATGCACTTCCATAAGGAGCAGCAGAAACCGCATGTGTTGTCCCATCCTGTTCATGACCTGGTACGAATGGTTTGAGATGCGCAGCAACTCCAATTGGTCCCATACCAGGACCACCACCACCATGAGGAATAGCAAATGTTTTATGAAGATTCATATGACAAACATCAGCGCCAATATCCGCAGGACGAGCAAGCCCCACAAGGGCATTGAGATTAGCACCATCAAAATAAACTTGTCCGCCATTTTCATGAATAATAGAACAAATTTCCTTAATGCTTTCCTCGTAAACACCATGGGTTGAAGGATAAGTAATCATAAAAGCAGCCAATTTATCTTTATGCAATTGCGCTTTCATCTTGAGATCATCTACATCAACATCACCATCGCTTAAACATTTTACCACAACGACTTCCATCCCTGCCATATGGGCCGAAGCTGGATTGGTACCATGCGCAGATGCAGGAATAAGACAAACTGTACGTTGATGTTCTCCCCGTGATTGGTAATATCGTCGGATAGCCAAAAGCCCAGCATATTCCCCTTGAGCACCAGAATTTGGCTGAAAAGAAACTTGTGCAAATCCTGTAATTTCACACAACCACGCATTTAACTGGTTGATCATCTCCAAATAACCCGCTGCATCCTCTTGTGAAACAAAGGGGTGTATATTGGCCATGCTCGCCCAGCTTACAGGCATCAATTCAGCCGCGGCATTAAGCTTCATTGTACAAGAACCAAGAGGGATCATAGCACGGTCCAGTGCCAAATCCTTATCCGCCAAACGACGCAAAAAGCGCATCATATCTGTCTCTGAATGAACCGCATGAAAAAAAGGCTGAGAAAGAAAAGCAGCATCCCGTTTTTTTCCAAAGAGTCGTGGAGAAACCTTATCAACGAGTTGTGCCCCAAAAAGCTGCGCTAAAGCACCAGCATCTTCTTCTGTCGATAATTCATCAAAATTGATTGCAATAGTGTCATCATCGAGAACACGAATAAGGCGCCCACCTATTTTGGCTTGATGCGCAATTTCTTGCGCTTTTCCCTTAACAGAAATACTCACACAATCAAAAAAGCTTTTCCCTTCAACATGAACCCCTGCTGCTTCTAAACCAGCAACAAAACGACATGTTAAATGATGAATTCGCTGCGCAATTTCTTGTAAGCCTTTTGGCCCATGCCAAACAGCATAAGCGGTTGCCATATTAGCCAACAAAGCCTGCGCTGTACAAATATTTGACGTCGCTTTATCGCGCCGAATATGTTGTTCACGTGTTTGCAAAGCTAAACGAAAACCAACACGCCCTCTCGTATCCACGGATTGACCAACAATACGCCCTGGAATAAGCCGCGTTAATGCATCACTCACAGCAAGGTAACCAGCATGTGGACCACCAAATCCCATCGGAACGCCATAACGCTGCATAGAGCCAACAACGATATCTGCCCCCCATTGAGCCGGTGGCTCCTGAAGGGTAAGCGCTAAAGGATCAGCCACAACGATAACGAAAGCTCCCTTTTCCTTTGCCTCTTTTATGATCTCACTGTAATCATGAAAAGAGCCTTTTGTATCTGGCCAAGATAAAACAATTGCCGCTGTATCAGAATCAATTTCGCCATTTTGGCTAATCTGAATCCCTTGTGTTTCAGCACGCGTTTGCGCAACACTCAAAGTCTGAGGATGTAAAAGACTCTGAAGAGAAATTTTTGTTTTTTTCTCACGAAAAAAGCGAAAAGCAAGGGCATTGGCTTCAGCTAAAGCAGTTGCTTCATCAAGAAGGGAAGCAGCAGCAACAGGCAAACCTGTTAGTTCACTAACCAATGTCTGAAAATAAAATAAAAGCTCTAAACGACCCTGGCTAATTTCTGCTTGATAAGGCGTATAAGCAGTATACCAAGCAGGATTTTCAAACAGATTTCGTAAAATAACCGGAGGCACATAAGTTCCATGATATCCTTGCCCAATAAAACTTTTGTGCACATGGTTACGCTCCATCATCTTGGAGAGTTCTTCCAAGGCTTGCCCTTCACTAGCAGCCTCTGGAAGATTCAGTGAACGTCCCAAATGGATAGAGTGTGGAACAGCTTGAGAAATGAGTGTCTCAACACAATCAAGCTCTAAAACATCAAGCATTTTTTGTGTTTCATCAGGACGCAGCCCAATATGTCGAGAAGAAAAAGAACGCTCGATCATGCCACTCATCCAATCAAAGCCTTATAAGCATCTTTATCTAACAACCCCTCCAGTTGTGTCTCATCCTGCAATGTCATTTTCCATAACCAGCCTTCTGTTTCGGGTTTCTGATTCACCAATTCAGGATTATCAGCCAATGCTTCATTTATTTCGACCACTTCACCATCAAGAGGAGCATAAACATCTGAAGCCGCCTTCACTGATTCCACAACAGCCGCTGCCTCTCCTTTGGAGAGTTTTGTCCCACTTTGTGGTAAATCAACAAAAACCAAATCCCCTAATTGCTCTTGCGCATAATGCGTAACCCCAACAGTCACCACTTGCCCTTCAACGCTAAGCCATTCATGGTCTTGTGTAAAATAAGTTTTAGACATAAAAAATCATCCTTTAAAATAACGTTGTTCAACAAAGGGAAGTGAATGAACTGATAATACAATCTTTTTGCCTCGCAGTTCTGTAAAGACTTGTGTCCCTTCAACTTTAAAATCAACAGGAACATAACCCATCGCGACAGGACCATCAAAAGAAGGACCAAAACCACCTGATGTTACAACGCCAATCTCATTACCTTGGTCATCAAGAAGCACCGCACCAGCACGAATAGGTTGGCGCGTTTGCGGTTTTAATCCAACACGACAACGAGCAGGTCCTTTTTGCAGTGCTTCAAGAAAAGCTTTCGCACCATAAAATTGTGCTTTTTCTCGAACACTTTTAGGAACAGCCCATGTTAAAGCCGCATCAATAGGTGTCGTATTAGGAGTAATATCATTTCCATGCAAACACAGCCCCGCTTCCAACCGCAAGCTATCTCGTGCGGCCAGTCCAATCCACTCAACCCGAGAATCACTCAGCAATTTTTCAGCCAACATATGCGCATGCCCTATAGGCAAAGCAATTTCAAAACCATCCTCTCCCGTATAACCAGAACGCGTTATAAACCAATCCTGTTGTGGTTCGAATCCTTGCATAAAGAACAATTCATTCCCTGGTAAATCGGCATCAGCAAGAACAGCTGCCGCTTCAGGACCTTGAAGAGCAAGCAATACCCTTTCAAGGGCAATCACTTGACATTCAAAATCAACAGCGCGCTTTTCCAATTCTACAAAATCAGCCTGTGCATTCCCAGCATTGGCAACCAACATAAAACGGCCCTCTTCCAAACGGGTAATGATAAGATCATCAAGAATACCAGCCTGCTCATTAAGCAAATAATTATACCGTGAATGCCCAATCTTTAAAGCTGCGGCATCAATAGGAAAAGCATAGGACAAAAATTCCACAGCTTGTGCCCCTTCAACCGCAATCAATTTCATATGAGAAATATCAAAAAGTCCTGCATGCGCACGCGTATGAAGATGCTCTTTTAAAACGCCAAGAGGATAAGTTAAAGGCATGTTCCAACCCGCAAAAGCACCAAATTTTGCTCCTGCTTTTTCATGCAAATCATATAAAGGAAGTGTTTTTAAAAAAGATGTTTCTTGTGCTGTGCCCATAGTAACTCCAAAGCTGCGCTAACGCCCACAAAATATGGTCGTCTCTGCCCCCTCTGTCATCAACCTGAGAGACTCGCGAAAAGATCTTTCGCTTACACCTTCGGCGCGGGTTTTCCCGACTTTCCAGATCTGCCTTCTTCCTTTTACGGTCCTTAAAGCCTGAGAGATTATGGGCTATTTCCCCTTCGGCGGCAATGCGAAAATTTGCAATTTGCACTCTCCCGCAAAAGAATGAAAGAAACGATAACGCTCTTTCCAGCATATTTAAACCTATAGCCTATCTTTATCACACTGTCATTAGTAAAGTGATGAAAATGTTCTCATTTTAAAACTTGCATAAGCAGCTTCAAAAGATTTATAATAGTATCTTTTTGAACCTTAAAAAATTGCAAGGAACACATTTTAGGAAAATTAAGACAAAAATCAAAAGCCATAAACAAAAATACCTCTTGAAAATCATGCAAAACGTCACACACTAAAAAGATCGCAAAGCAATATTCTTTCTCGCGCAGTTCAACCTTAAAGATAGGGTTTCATATTCTTTTTGAGAATAAGGACTTCAAGTATTTTATAAGTATGATTTTAATGCACAAGAAGTGGGTTTTCTGCTTTCTCAATAATGTTATAAATTGCGACTATCTACAGACTAAAACTACCGAACAAAGGTGACAAAATACTCATGAAAGCTGGTAATATCTCTTACAATTGCGAAAATGATCTTCCTAAGCAAATTGCTCTTTTTCCTTTAGAAGGTGCACTCTTACTACCAGGTGGTTTTTTATCACTCAACATTTTTGAACCAGAATCACTTGAAATGATTGAAAATGTTATGGTAACTGATCGTCTATTGGGCATTATTCAACCACTTTCATCGGATACAGATCGCTTCTCTACACAACTTTATAAAACAGGCTGTATAGGGCGCATTACAAACTACAGTGAAACAGGAAATGGGCAACTGTTCATTATCTTACAAGGTGTTTGCCGCTTCACCTTAGAACAAGAATTGAAAAACACAAAATCCTATCGAACAGCTCTCATCCAATCAAACATAAAAGACTTGCAAGAATTTGATATTGAAGAAAGCATTAACCGAGAGAACTTACTCGACGTTGTTGAAAAATATCTAACCATCCATGAAATGGAATATAATTGGAGCAGCATCATAGAAGCCCCTACGCCTATATTGGTTAATGCTTTTTCAGCCCTTATCCCCTTTACACCAGCAGAAAAACAAGCTCTCCTTGAAGCTCCAGATATCGAAAGCCGTGCTCAAACTCTTCTTGCATTAACAGAACGCTCGCTCATGAAACAAACAGGAACAGATTACCGCTTAAACTAATGAATGTCCAAACATGAAAAAAATGACCACAGATCCCAAAATGCTCGAATTGCTCGTCTGCCCAATGACGAAAGGCACGCTCTCTTTCAACCGAAAAACACAAGAGCTCATTTCTCTCAAAGCCAAACTTGCCTACCCTATTCGTGATGGCGTTCCCATTATGCTTGCCTCAGAAGCGCGCCCTTTGCAAAACAATGAAGAAATAACGCATAAAAAATAAAAAATCCTCATGCAATTTCCCTCTACAAGCCCACTGTTATCAATCCTCTATCAATATGATATCTCAATATTTACGATTTCTGAAAAAAAGAGTTTTACAATATAGCAATACACTGATTTAAAAGATATTTGTATCGCTTTACATCTTGTAATAAAAGCCAAAAATATCATCAGATTCTCTCATTTTAAACGTGTTCTATATTGAATCAATCAAAATCTCTTGTTTGCACATTACAAGCAAAGTTGGCATGTGAGTAAAAATGTACAAAAAGGCATACCTCTTATTGAATCGTCTCACATACCAAAAGCTGTAACGACATTGTGTGCTGGAAAAATGTATAATGGTGCTCACTTGCTCTTTTATTAAACGTAAATATGTGAGTATCCAACGGCTTTCCACTCATATAACTCACTTAAACAAAAAGCTTTCCAAACAAGCCTAAAAATATTCCCACACACTAAAAAAACACTTAAATATATCGAGAAAGCTTAAAGATCTTATACCACCATACTCCAAATACTGATATTTTATCGCATAATAGAATTAAAGTAAAAAATAGACACGAAAAAAATATATATAACTTTCATAAGAATTTATCTATATAATGGATTACTTAAGTTTATTCTGTTGTGCCATAAATTCTATCATGTAAGATATGAGGGCATGAAGCACGCATACCTCCTTAAAACATTCAAATGTTTTTTAGATACCCAATATCTTTTAAAATATTTTTTAAGCTTGCTTGTTAAGCCTTTAGTTTAAGTGAAAAATGGGAAGCCGCTAAAATCTAGTTGTTTACAGACTGTAATAGGAAGCTTCGCTTTTAAAGGCATAGGGAGAAAATTAAATAATTCAACAATTAATAGATAAAGTATTAAAAGATTCCACGAACGCGATAGGTAATACCATCCTCAAAAAATTCAAAAGTGAGAAGGTAAACAATTGACAGAAGATAAGAAATTCACTTAATTAAAGTGTTTTCTAAAGAGATAATAGTTTAGCGTAAAATATTCAATTTTTTCAATTCTGAAAGATTAAAAAAGACGTATCATTTGAAATAAAACAATTTATTGTACTAACGATGATGATTGGTGTGCATAAAATTGAGTTGTTGAAAATCAAAAATATAATTTAATGATGTTCCTTGACCAACTCACTCTCTCCTGAGTATAGCACGGGGAATAAACTTGGAGAGACATGAGGAGTATATAGAAAATGAGTTTTAAAGTTGCAATTGTCGGCGCAACCGGAAATGTTGGTCGTGAAATGCTTACAATTTTAGAAGAACGAGGTTTTCCTGCCCATGAAATTGTCCCTCTAGCATCACGACGTTCATTAGGACAAGAAGTTTCTTATGGAGATAAAACTTTAAAAGTAAAAGCACTAGATACTTATGATTTTTCTGACACAGATTTTTGTCTTATGTCTGCAGGAGGGAGCATTTCCAAAGAATACGCCCCTAAAATCGCTGCTGCTGGCTGTGTCGTCATCGATAATTCCTCCACATGGCGCTATGATGCCAATGTTCCGTTGATCGTCCCTGAAGTCAATGGCGAAGCTATAAATGCCTTTTCTAAGCGTAATATTATAGCAAATCCTAATTGTTCAACAATTCAACTGGTCTTAGCTTTAAAACCTCTCCATGATGCTGCAATCATTAAACGTGTTGTTGTCTCTACATATCAATCGGTTTCTGGAGCTGGTAAAGCAGGGATGGACGAACTTTTCGAACAATCACGCGCAGTTTTTGTTGCTGACCCAATTACATCAAAAAAATTCACTAAACGCATTGCCTTTAATGTCATTCCTCATATCGATGTTTTTATGGAAGATGGTTACACAAAAGAAGAATGGAAAATGACGGTCGAGACGAAGAAAATTCTCGATCCAAAAATTAAATTAACGGCCACTGCTGTTCGGGTCCCTGTCTTTATCGGTCATGCCGAAGCTGTTCATGTTGAATTTGAAAAACCACTAAGCGCATCTGAAGCACAAGCGCTCCTACGCGATGCACCAGGCTGTCAGCTTATCGATAAACACGAAGATGGTGGTTATACCACACCTTATGAAGGTACCGGAGAAGATGATACCTTTATTAGTCGTGTTCGTGAAGATATCACCGTTGAAAATGGTTTAGCTTTCTGGGTTGTCGCCGATAATTTAAGAAAAGGAGCAGCATTGAATGCCGTTCAAATTGCTGAATTGCTCATTTCTCGTAATTTGATAAAGCCTAAGTCGGCAAATTAACGCCTTGTCCGAAAGGACAAAGAGCCCTAGCCGGTCTGTTAAAAGTCCGGCTTTTTAATATCTTCCATCTAACACCATCTTGAAAGGGTATTATTTCGAAGCGTTGGCAAATTCTACCCTGAATATTCTTAGCTCTCTCTCCCTTAAAAAAGGAAAATCTCTCTACACCGATATGAACACAATCGCATTTTTGAAGGAGTTTGCACCAATGACCACCTTGATCCCGCTTTACGGAACAGCAAGATCAACAGCATAAAGCATTTTCTGCTTCATGCTGCTGATCCTTTTTGTCATTCCGGTTGTGAAATTAACTTTACCCTTATCGAGCAGGATAGGTCACAACACGGTAACGTGTTTCATTCCGTTCAAAATTTTTGTAATTGACATTATCAGGAAAGGAGGGATTATAAGCACTCACGTGCTTTACAGAAACGCCTTGTGCTTTTGGCGATGGATTTAAAATTGTTCGTTCATCCCTTTTTTTGACACCTGTAGAATCGATAATCACATCTGTTCTGTATAGTTTTTGCATATTTTTCCGTGTTTTTTGCATCGCCGGAAGAGCTTTAAAGTCAGAAACAGCCTGTTTTACTTTTTCTTTTGGCGATTTTACCATGAAGTTTGATTTTACAGGCATCTTTTTAAAAGCAATGGTAGGAACATCGTTAACATTGACGTAACGTGCAGATGCCCAACCAACTTTTCCGTGATAACCAAGGGAACACCAAGCTTTATTGGATAGGCAGCCATAAATTTGCACTTTTGCTCCCATTGGAACCATTGCGATAACTTTATAAGCTGTCGCAGGACCTGTGCGTAAAGATAGCTGACCTGATGCAACACGAGCAACTGTTCCTGTAATGGTTCCAGCTTCCGCGTGAAAAGCAGTCACAGCCACCTCTGACGCTCCCAAAGCCCATAAAATCATTGTTGTTGATAAAAATTTCTTTCTTAACATTATTTTTCTTCCTCTCTAAAACATGTGAAGGGCAAAATTTCGCCTTTACAAAAATTTGCCGCGTTTAAATCCAATGATCATCACCTTTATTCCCCCCAAAAAGCCCCTATAACAGTGCAACAAAATCTCTCTTTATTCCCACTACACGAACACGGCCTTTTGATCTTGATTGCGCAGTATGTTCTTCATGAATTTACGGCTAAAGCATCATCTGATTGTCCGGTTCTTCAACCAATCGTCCCTTAAAGAAGTTTTTTAAGTGTCATTGGTTCCCTAAACAAATGATTGCAATAGAAGAATTGATTGCCTGAGTTTCTGAGAATGAATGATGATAAGCCCCCAAAACTACTAAAAATAGAAAGAAAAATAATACTCTTTTAAAAATAAAAGTGATTGAATATTCTCTAAAGCTTGTATAACTTTAAATCTGCCTAAAAAAATACAGAGCATATTGAAACTTTCCTCAAAAAATCTCCTAGACAAAGAAAGTTAAAAGTACATGACATTAAAAAATTTTTCTCGTAGTCGGATTATAGGATTATTCTTCTCTCTCTTTGCACTTTTTTTGTCTACTGCTTTTTCCATGGCCGCAGACAAAACAAAAATTAAACTTGGTATTATGGAAGGGCGGGATGCGATTATTTGGAAAACTGCTGCTGAACAGGCTAAAAAAGACGGTTTAGATATTGAACTCGTTTATTTTTCTGATTACGCTTTGCCTAATGACGCTGTTAACGCAGGAGAGATCGATGCGAATGCTTTTCAGCACGCCCCTTATCTTAATGAACAAATGAAACAACGTGGCTATAAACTTTCAATTGTCGGCTATACATTTATTGCTCCAATCGGTGTTTATTCACACAAAATAAAAGACTTAAAAGATCTTCGTGATGGTGCACATGTTGGTATTCCGAACGACCCATCTAATGGTGGAAGAGCCTTACTTCTTCTTAATTCTTTAGGTCTCATTAAGTTAAAAGATCCTCATAATATTCTTGCATCTCCACTTGATATTATCGAAAATCCTAAAAACCTGCAAATTCGTGAGCTCGATGCCGGTATGTTAGGACGAGCTATTGACGATTTTGACCTTGCAATTATAAACACAAACTGGGCTATTGTTTCCGGATTAAACTTCGAAAAAGATGTAGTCGCATGGGAGAGCGCAAAAAATAATCCTTATGATAATATCATCGTTGTACGCACGAGCGAAAAAGATGAGCCATGGGTTAAAAAATTAGTTGCCGCTTACAACAACGATCTTATCCGTGCAAAAATCAAAGAGATTTTTGGCAATACCGCCCAAACATCTTGGTAATTGTGCCAAATATCCGAGTAACTGTGCCAAATATCCGAGTAATTGTGAATGGAAAAACCTACTCTTATCTCCTTAAAAAACATCAGCCGTTGTTTTAACAAAACGGCTGGTATTCCGGTAATTAATAATCTCTCTTTAAATATCCATGCTGGTGAAATCCTTGGCATTATTGGGCGCAGTGGAGCAGGAAAATCAACACTTATCCGCTGTTTAAATGGGTTAGAGAAGATTGATGCAGGGTCCATTTTTTTTGAAGGTGTTGATATTTCCAATCTATCAGAGATAGAATGGGCGCCTTACCGTCAACGAATTGGGATGATTTTTCAACATTTCAATCTTCTCTCATCGCAGAATATTCTTGATAACATTGCATTGCCACTTAAATTAAGTGGTGTAAGTAAAAAACAACGCCACAAACGTGCCCTTGAACTGATTGAATTGGTTGGGTTATCTGGGAAAGAATATTGCTATCCCGCACAATTGTCAGGGGGGCAAAAACAACGCGTTGGCATTGCTCGTGCGCTCGCTGCTAATCCTAAAATATTGTTATCAGATGAAGCTACCTCTGCTCTTGACCCTGAAACAACACAATCTATTCTAGAGCTCCTTGCTGATATTAATAAACACCTCAATCTCACGATTGTGCTCATCACCCATGAAATGGAAGTTGTGCGCACCATAGCGCATCGCGTTGTTGTTCTTAATCAGGGAAACATTGTAGAAGAAGGACGTGTGAAAGACATCTTTACATCACCGCAAGACGATACAACCATCGCCATGCTCAAGCTTGTCACCCCGCAACTTCCTGAAAAATTTGCAAAAAATCTCAAACCAATCGGGCGAGAAGCTGTCATTGAAATTAATATTGCCGGTGAAATTGCCCAGCAGCCTTTTCTTCATCTTCTAGAAAATGAGAGTGGTTTAAAAGCACGTATTTTGCATGGTGGCATTGATACAGTTCAAGATGAAACCATCGGGAGACTCTTCTTGGCTCTTCCTGGAGAAGATAAAGAAGCTTTAGAAAAAGCTGTTCAATGGTTAACAAAAAAAGGACGATATTGTGAGGTCTTAGGCTATGTTTAATGTTCTGTCTCATGAACTTCCCCAAGCTGTTATTGATACAATATTGATGACACTTAGTGCTTCTGTTATGGCATTTATTATAGGGCTTCCCCTTGGTCTTCTTCTTCACACAACAGCACGCGGGGGGATTTTTTCCTCATCTCTCATCAATCGCCCTTTAAGTATGATCATTGACAGTATTCGTGCTATTCCCTTTATCATTCTTGCATTTTATCTTCTGCCCATAACACGTATCGTTGTAGGAAGAGGGATAGGAATGCCTGCTGTAATTTTTATACTGACCATTTCAGCTATCCCTTTTTATGCACGCATGGCAGAACTCTCTTTTAAAACCGTTGAAAACGGTCTTATTGAAGCGATCCGCTCGATGGGTGCAAGTCGTCTTCAAATTATCAGACATGTTCTTATTCCTGAAGCTCTCCCTAGCCTGATTACAGGTTTTACAGTCATGGTCATTTCTCTTATAGGAGCCACCTCACTTGCTGGATATCTTGGTGGAGGCGGTTTAGGGGATATGGCAATCCGCTATGGCTACCAACGCTATAATACCTTCATCATGACCATTGTTATCCTCCTTTTGATCATGCTCAATATTATAACCCAATGGACTTCTGATAAAATCGTACAAAAACTTGATAAAACAAAATGTTGAAAAAATCAGCATTTCACATGCCAGTACCATTATCTTCTTTTCCCCTTCCCAAATGCAACACTCCTTGGCTATCGAGCGCACATAAAAGCCAAGCACTTTTTCTTTTTTCTTAAACAGTTTTATCCCCATAAGCCCTGTTTTATAAAAGGCAAGCAAATAGTTTTAATGGATTCAATATAAAAGGACATGAAATAAGAAATCTTGCAATATCCAAGCTTCTCTCCCAATATAGCAATGATCAATTAATATGTTGACCACGACCTGCTCTCAGCATAGCAACAAACTGTCGAAATGATCTAAGAGGCATAGCAACCTGCTCTGGCTATCAACGCTATGATAGCTCCACCATATCTATCATCCTATAGATTATTCTCAATATTATTATTGAAGAAACTTCTAATAGAGTTGTATAAAATTTTATAAAATAAAGCACTCAACTAATCTAGATATTGGAAGGCAATCTAGATATTGGAAGGTTTTTCTTCCACAACAGCAACAATAAGCCATTGAGCTGTAAGAGCTGGTTTTTTTAACTTTTCAACTTCCACACTAACCCCATAATGGAAAACCACGCGACCAGAAGGGCGAATTTCTGCATCGTCTAACACAAAACGTGCACGTATCCGTACCCCTGTTTTTACAGGACTCATGAAGCGTACTTTATCGAAACCATAATTAATCCCCATTGTGGTCCCTTCCAACTCAGGAAGAGCCTCATAAGCAAGCGTAGATAAAAGCGATAATGTTAAAAAACCATGAGCAATCGTGCCACCAAAAGGTGTCTGTTTAGCCTTTTCCTCATCAACGTGTATCCATTGATGATCATCTGTAGCGCATGCAAACTGATTAATCATATCCTGTGTAACAAGACGCCATCCCGATAATCCCACTTCTTTCCCAATAAAACTGGTAACATCTTGTATTGCTATTTTTTGCTGCATAACGCTATTCCTATTTATTTGATAAAAACAACCACCCCTCTTGCTTTTATAAAATCCATTGATTAGAGCATCAAGAATAAAAGATTAATTGTCTTAAAAACAAATGCACCTTATGAATAAGAAAACTCTTTTAGCAGAATAGTTTTCAAATGGGAAAAAAGAATGGCAAGCAATGTGAACCTAACAGGTTTAGCGCATGATTTGAAACAACGTGCAGAAAAGCATCCCCCCATCCGTATTGGACTGATTGGTTGTGGTGAAATGGGTACAGATTTATTATCAAGTATTGCGCATATGGATGGTATAACAGTCGCCGCAGTCGCCACGAGGACACCGTCACGTATTTTTGATGCCGCTACACTCGCCTATGGCGAAGATGGACATGTCAGCGAAGTTGAAAATGCTCATGCTCTCACGCAAAGCATTGAAAAGGGTTTGATTGCAGCAACAGATGATATTAACCTTGTTTTGCGCCATGAACAAATTGATATTATCGTTGATGCAACAGGCTATCCCGAAGCAGGAGCAGAAATTGGTATCAAAGCGCTTGAGAATAACAAACATCTTGTCATGATGAATGTTGAAGCAGATGTTACAATTGGCGCTTATCTCAAACATGAAGCAGAAAAACGAGGGCTCATTTATACACTTGGTGCCGGCGATGAACCTACTTCTTGTATGGAACTCATAGAATTTGTTTCAGCCCTTGGACATAAGATTGTTGCAGCAGGTAAAGGAAAAAATAATCCTCTACTCTTTGATGCTACACCTGATGCTTACGAAGAAGAAGCATTCCGGCGTAATATGAATGTGCGCATGTTGGTCGAATTTATTGATGGTTCCAAAACGATGGTTGAAATGGCAGCAATTGCCAATGCCACCGGACTTCTCCCCGATTGTCCGGGAATGCATGGACCACAAGCGGCACTGCAAGATTTAAACAAAGTGCTTATTCCAAAACAAGATGGGGGCATTTTGCAGCAATATGGTGTTGTAGATTATTCAACAGGTCCAGGTGTTTCACCTGGTGTCTTTGTTATTGCCGAAATAGCACACCCACGTTTACGCGAGCGTATGGAAGATTTAAAAATTGGTCAGGGGCCTTACTTCACCTTTCATCGCCCCTATCATTTAACAGCAATGGAAGTTCCCCTCACCTGCGCACGTATTATGCTTTATGGCAAAAAAGATATGGTTCCTCTTAGCCATCCCGTAGTAGAAGTCTGTGCTGTTGCTAAAAAAGATTTACACCCAGGTGATCAGCTAGACTTTATCGGTCTTTATACTTATCGTGCTTGGATAATGAACATTGCAGAAGCACGCGCTCACCACGCCATTCCTTGTGGTCTTTTAGAAAAAGCAACAGTAACAGCTGCAATTAAAAAAAATGAACTCATTACAGTGCATAATACTGCTATTCGTGAAGATCAATGGATTGCACGTCTTCGTGCTAAACAAGACCTTTTACTTCATTGCCCTTCTTCGGCTAAGCTATAAACACTCCTGAATTACCTTACTTAACAGTATCCTTCCCTTACGCAACAGAACAATCCAAAATACACTTGTATCGCAAATACAGGTTTATGTTTTAATAAAAGCATTTTCCAACGACGCACATCACCACTTCCCTCTCACAATATGGCCCGTAAATGCAACAATATAAACCACCCCATGAGATGGCATAAGGTTCACTGTGTATCACGACCTTACTCTATAAAGATACAAAATCGGCACTATCATTTTATTTACCAATATTACGACAGCGCATCGCACTTGAGATGATTCATGAGAAAAGTTTTTACTCTTTTTTCTTTAATAATTTTGTCCATACACAAACACAACTTGTTATACGTAAAAAATACTTTTGATGGATTTAACATAAAAAAATTTGAAATAATAAATTATATTTATCATTTTACTTTTTGCATGAGAGCCATAAATACAGGGACATTTTTTATTTTATCCTCTTATGAAAGATAAAAAAATTAAAAAGGATAAAATATACCTTTGATGAATAATCTTCATATGAGAAAAGGCAGACAAATATTAAAAGGCTGATAAAGAAAGTGAGTATATTAGCCTTGTTACTAGGATAATAACTATAAAGTGTAAAAAATCAGGTTACACTACTTTGTAAAAAAAACATAAATGTAGAACCTTCAACTTTAATAATGTTAATAAAAGCTACATTTATTATTAATAATAGTTATTTTATTATAAAATACAGTATAAATGATTTCAAGTATTTATTTTTTTCAACATAATGAATTCATCGGCTTTATCGATTATCTTTCTACTAAAGTATAAAGAATATTCCCCAAAGAGATAAAACAGCACCTAATACATTCCCCAATACATAAAGAAGCAAGAAGTGATAAAATACCTCCCCCCCCAAAGGCTGAACCTGAAAAGGTAGCAGCTTTTTCAGTTTTCCCCAAAGCAATACCATCTTATTCCTCAACATCTTGAATAACTGCTATATCTAAAGTTTTAATAGATACATTTTTTTCTAATGTAGAAATAGTAATTGCCATTCTCTCTTGTAATTTATTATTTACAAAACTTGCATTTCCCTCTACAGTTTGTACAAAAAAGAGAATAAATAGTGTAAAAGTAAACGAACATACACGATTTTTAAACATATCTTTCTTTTCTCCTCTTTTTCTTCACTGAAAAAATGAAGAAATATTCAAATATATAAAACCAAAAACTTAAATTTAATATTTACAAAATTATATATAATACACTTTGTATTAAATGTAAATACACAAAAACAATAAATAATAAAATAATCTATTACTTTTACACTATAATAACTCAAGATACTAACAGTAATATTTTATCATTTTTATTTCTATGATTCAAAATAATAAGAATTTATCAAATTTCTCATTATAACAAATATTAAAAACAAATTTATTTGAAAAGTTATATAATATATATTTTATGCAATTAAATTTTAAATAACTATATCATTAAAAACTTTCGCTATAATAATAATACTTATACATTATTTCAATCAACACAAAAATGGAATATTGCTTAGTGAAGCTTTTATTATGTCACTCATCAATAAGCTTAAAAAATAAAATTGGTAGCAAATAAAAACCTCGATCTAAAATAAATCTATCCTAATAAAACAACATTAAAATAGTATACTACTTTTCTATAAAACAGCTATAAAGTGTAAAAAAGCAATTAAGATCTCTATTTTCAAATGGAAAAGATATTAATAAAATGATTCTCAATTTTTACTGATATATAAAGAAAAAATATCGCATAGCATCTTCAAAGAGGCAATTCAGCCCCCTTTATCCCATACAGCATAAAGAACGCAAAATATTGACTTTCAAACCTAACAAAACAAACGCATAAAATAAGTAAATCTATCAGATTTATAAAAATGTTATAAGCAATACTAGAGCTCCAACAAACTACCTAAAACCAGATAAAAAGAGAGCCATAAAAAATGAGATGATCCCCAAAATACTGAAAAAACTTTCTTTCTTAATTTTCATAAAAGTTATTCCATATTTTTCGTCAATATTGTAGATCACAACCATATTTATATTTTAAGTAATTATATTTACTCTATATTAGTAACAAATAATTCTCTTTGAAAGAAATTTCAGCAATATTCACATAACTATCTTCAATTTGTGCCAAATAACTAATAATAAATTGATCAAATTCTTGAAAGAAAAGTAATAGAGAAACTTACTAAAAATTGCATTTTTAAAATACCAACTTAAGTAAACACATTGAAAAAATAACACCATGAAAATTGATCTTGAATGATAAATTCATCAACCGATCACTTTAATCGCAAGATACTGATCTATAATAATAATTTATTGTTTTGCATGTTGAATGAGAAAGCTGACGATTATAAAACTCTCTTAATTTTAACTCTGTTTATATTGAATCAATCAAAATTCTTCACTTGCAAATCACAAACGAGATAGATGTGTGTATAAACACACTTGAAGAAAGAAAATATCACCTATGAGGTATTTTAACTATCAAGCGCTGTTAACACAGTATTGAAAACTGGCAAAGTGAATGATGGTGTCCCTTTTTACTTTAAAAGTGTAAAGATGGTGGAATACAATAGATTTTATATTATAAGGCTTTATCGTTGTACCATTCATGAACAGCATCGCAAAATAGGCTTGGATACCTTGAGAAATGTTTCTTTAAAACAAGAGTGTCAATGTGCAACACAATGGCGTTCTGTTTATCATGTATCCAACGGTGTTTCTTATTGAATCATCTTATAAACTCACCAAGTTCTTTGAGATTGCAGGTTCATCTTACGTGAATTCTTCTCTTTATATTCATTTTTTCTCATGAACAATCTGTTAATACTCTATCCAAAGTAAAATTAATCAACAAACATTTTTATTCTTTTGTAATATACAGATACTTGAATTAAGAATTTAGAATTCCTAATTACAACCAAATTCTGTACTATCGCAATAATAGAAATAATTTAGTTATTCTCGCTCCATAACAGAAAGAAGAATATGCAGCTTACAGAAAAAATGTGTTTTCAAGAAACGATAAAAAATTATTTTTCATTCCATGATGTGCAGTATTTAATCTGTCTGAATATTTACTGATTAAAAATGAGAATACGCATCAAAAAAACTTACCAAAGATAACTATCTTGAGAAAGGTTGCCCCATAATTACAGAAAAAATTGCGTTGGCTTTGCTCAATAAAAGCTTCTCTATTTTTAACAAAGCTCTCATTTTTATGCATCCATATGTTTTATGCATGCATATGGGATGTAAAAATACGACTATTTGCGTTTCTCTTATAGATAGATTAAATAGTGACAGCACCTTCGATCACTTTGTTTCTGTTGACTCTTCTTTTGGGCCGTAATTTATGGTATCTAACACACCTTTTCTCGCTCTTTTACCTTTGGGCGCACATGAATATCACGGAGAGCACCTTCCTTTCGAAACCGACTGGATTATAGCTGAAGCTTTTGCAAAAGCCCTCACTTTACAAACAAAAGAACAATTCCCTATCGCACTTTTACCGGTTGAAAAGATTGGCTATTCTATAGAACATATGGATGTTACAGGCACACAAACCCTTACCTTTTCTGATGCGATTAAGCGATGGATAAAGATTGGTGAAAACTGCTATCACAAAGGGATCAACCGTCTTCTTCTTCTTAATGCTCACGGAGGCAATTCACCTTTAATGAGCATCGTCATCACCGAATTACGAAGGCGCCTTTCCATGCTCGCTGTAGCAACAAGCTGGAGCCGTTTTGGTTTACCACAAGGTCTCATGGAACCGTCTCAACAACATCTTGATATCCATGGAGGTTTTATCGAAACCTCTCTCATGCTCTATTTAGCACCAGAAAAAGTCCATATGGAAAAGGCAAAAAATTTTCATAATAAACAAGCGGATATGATTGCCAATTATCGGTATTTACGCGCTTATGGTCCTCATGCCTTTGGTTGGACAATGAAAGATCTAAATACGCAAGGGGCGGCAGGAAACGCAAGCAAAGCAACACCACAAGCCGGTGAAGCAATCTTTTCTCATGTTCTGTCTCAGCTTCGTGATTTACTTGATGATATCAATCGATTTAACATAGACACATGGCAATAAAGAATAATAAAAGGTCTCTCCATGGAAACGACACCTCTCCCAAAACTTCCCGTTACGGTTCTCACAGGCTATCTTGGTGCTGGAAAAACCACCCTTCTCAACCGTATTCTCAGTGAAAATCATGGCAAACGTTATGCCGTCATTGTCAATGAATTTGGTGAAATCGGTATTGATAATGACCTTATCATTGAATCCGACGAAGAAATTTATGAAATGAATAATGGCTGTGTTTGCTGCACCGTGCGTGGGGATCTCATTCGCATTCTGGAAAGTCTGATGCAACGTTCTCATCGATTTGATGCGATCATTATAGAAACGACAGGGCTTGCTGATCCCGTTCCCGTAGCACAGACCTTTTTCATGGATGATACTGTCCATGCAAAAACAGCTCTCGACAGTGTCATAGCGGTCGTTGATGCAAAGCATTTTCCCTCTCAATTAAAAACAAGTCGTGAAGCTGAAGACCAAATTGCCTTCGCGGATATTATTCTTTTAAATAAGATTGATCTTGTCACCCAACAAGAACGCAGCCATGCTGAATCCCTTATTCTGTCCATTAATCCTCGCGCTATACTCTATACAACACAGCGCACCAATATCCCTCTTGAGACACTTCTCAATCGTGGTTTTTTTGATCTCCAACGGACTCTCGATCATGAACCTCATTTTCTCGATCACCAACATACACACCAACATGCCAACCATGTGTGCGGTCCCGATTGTCATCATGACCATCATCACGCATCCACCATTCATGATATTACCATCACTTCTGTAAGTTTAAAAACAGGTCCTCTGCACCCAGAAAAATTTTTCCCTTGGATCCAGCAGATTACACAGCAACAAGGACCAGATATCTTACGTCTTAAAGGCATTATCGCCTTTCAAGGAGACGATGATCGTTACGTCATTCAAGGGATACATATGCTTCTTGAGGGACAACATCAACGCCCATGGCGTGAAGATGAAAAACGAGAAAGTCGCCTTGTTTTTATAGGACGCTCTCTTGATGCTGAAAAATTAAAAACTGGTTTTGAAAATTGCGCATAAGTGAGTGATAATGCCAAACATTACCCATTATGATCTCCAAAGTTACTGCCTTTCTTGCGGTTTTATAGGCAATAAACCAGCCTTTGTTTCCGTAGAAGGTTTCATTGTTTTTTTAAATCCAGCCCCACAAATCGTTGAAGTTCACCAAGGAATAATTTCAAGCCATTTTTCCCATGACAATACCGCGATCATCACCGGTGGAGAAGATGGAAAAGTCTGTCAAACAACGGCAGCGGATTATACAGAAGTGTTAAGCCAAAAAGAACGCAAATGGATAAACAACGTTGCTTTTGGACCACAAAAAGCAGTTGCTTTTTCCTCTTCACGCCTCGTATTTGCAAATATTGGAAAAGAACGACAAGAGCTCACACATGAACGCAGTGTAGAAGGCCTGGCTTTTGCTCCAAAAGGTTTACGACTTGCCGTTGCCCATTACAATGGAGTCACTCTTCATTGGTTATCAACGCAAATATCTCCCACCACATTGGTATGGAAAGGCGCTCATTGTGGTGTCACCTTTTCACCAGACAACCGCTATGTCATTTCTACGATGCAAGAAAACGCTTTACACGGTTGGCGTCTCACTGATAATCAACATTTACGGATGAGTGGCTACCCAAGCAAAGTCAAAAGCTGGTCTTGGAGCGCAAAAGGAAAATGGCTAGCAACATCAGGTGCCTCTGCCGCAATTGTTTGGCCCTTTCATACAAAAGACGGCCCCATGGGAAAAACACCTCTAGAACTAGGCACACGAGCAAATGCGCTTGTTAGCACCGTTTCATGCCACCCAAACAAAGAAATTGTAGCAATAGGCTTCAATGATGGAATGATTTTAGCGGCACATTTTCATGATGGAAAAGAAGTCCTTCTAAAAGGTTATGGGAAAAGCGCTATCTCAGCACTTAACTGGGATCAAGCAGGGCAAAACCTCTCCTTCGGTAGCGAAAATGGTGAATGTGGTATAATCAAGATCACTGATTAAATTAAGCACCCAAAAGCGCAATCATCGCCGATAAAGAATGCCCACACAATCCTCCAGAAATCTTATCCCCTTGCATCTCTAGAGCTCTCAGAAATCCTATCTCCCTAATCTCCCCCCCCAAAGTCTCCTAAAATCTTCGTAATCATTAAATCTTCCCTTTTCCTTTCCTCCCCCCTTTAGACAAGAAAATACCTTAGACATGTTTTTTGACCTTTTAACATTGCTACCCCCATACAAGAATAAAAACATTACCCTCAAGACCGAAAAACCCATCTCCCTATAAACATCTATATAGGCTACATACTTCCACAAAAGCATTTTTCTTAAAAATTCGGCAAAAAATAGCTGATATCATCATTAAAACAACGATTTATTCCTACGATCAGAAGAATGGAATTCAGCACTATTTTCCTAAATAAAATTTTTTTTGATTTCCCCCTCTAAAGAGCAAAGTTTCCTACTAGCAGCCTTCTAAACTTCAGTTTTTTGCCTAGAAAATTCCATCTAATAATCATTTCATAGAGTTTCTATCACCATTTTCTGTTCCGGTATCTCCTTCATCTCCAGATTCTGTCCCCACTCCTTCTGCCCCTGTTGAACCTGTACTTCCCTCTGTCCCCTCTGTTCCAGAGGACGCTTCTTCCGTGCAACCTATGCCTGCACCGTTTGTTCCAGTTGAAGATTCTACTGATGAGGTTCGGCCATCTGAGCCCCCTGTTCCGGAAGACACTTCATCTCCAGATTCTGTTTCTCCTCCTTCTGCCCCTGTTGAACCAACGCCTTCTGGGTCTTCTGACCCTTTGGATTCCTCGTCTAATCTCCAAATTAGAGCTGTTGTTCCACAGGTTCCAACTT
>NZ_JBHILQ010000123.1:0-781 GCF_042193395.1 Bartonella sp. TT29SHDZB | reverse complement strand
CAATTCGAGTTCTTTGTTAAACCTGATAGTGATTAAGAATGTCAAAAATGTGAAAACTTTTATTTGTTTCACACCGACGATCCTACTATTTTCTGTTCAAATACACGACAAACAAAGGAAAACCACAGACAAGCGAATAAAATCTTGTTATTTTCGTGCATAAGCTAATAGACATAAGCTTTAATAAGGTATGCTGTACATTTTTGAAAAGCTCTATTCATAAAAAATCCAATAAAATAAAAATCCAATATGGCCGCCATAAGAAAACAAAAGATGACGCCATTATCTTGAAAACAAATGAAGATTTTTCGGTTACGTTTACACGATAAGAAACAAATCGAAAAAGTGTCATAAGAAAGTCGAAGTTTAAAACCTATAACATTATGCCTTAACGAGTTATTAAACAAAACTGAAATTGGCGAAAATGAGGTTTCTCAAAATATCTAGAGAACGACAAACGTTAGAATGGATATGAAATGATATTCGTTGCAACAATTTAACTCTGAAAAACATTGCCTAATATTAAAACCGTTGTATCTTTTATAATAACCGATATGCCAATGGTGAGCATCGAAATGTGGACACACTGTATACTGTTAAATCACCCTAGACTCATTGGTTGCTAAAATAAATAATAGATATAGCAGTAACGTTTTGTAAATGCACTTTAAAGTACCTTCGTGAGTATGGTATAATAAATTAATAACTTAAGTCTAACGCGGTTTAGTTAAATCTCGAGCCGACAATTCAAGATTTCCTTTAACAAGTTAGAGAAATCTGA
>NZ_JBHILQ010000122.1:0-782 GCF_042193395.1 Bartonella sp. TT29SHDZB | reverse complement strand
AGCATGTGAACTCCCCCCCACACTTAAGATGTACATTGTCCCCAATGTACGCATGTAAGCACAATAAAAGATAATTAGTGAAAGTATAATGTGTGGGAAAAGCAATTTAAAACAATACTCCCCTTCCTCCAAGTCGTGCGTTTGATGGAGCCCTGTTTATTGAGAAGTTATGTTGTTAGGGTTATGAAGCATACACGGTTATGAGACCGTGTCCATTACTAGTTCCTTAATTCCACTCAAGTAGGATCTCTGCACGCACGCACACAAAAGAGTTTAAGTATAGCTCTGCAGCAAATATGACTAATAACTGAAAATATACAAGTCATGAATGATCTCAGAAGGAAGATGTCCTTTCTGAGTCATGTACAAGTCCAAAAATAAATATAAAAAGTACAAAAGTATAAAAAAATAAAAATCTAAGATGCCTCAGCTCGGTGTCCTGCTCAGCAGCGTCGGGTGCGTTTGCTGGCTCTGCTGGTGGTGGTGGTGGTGGTGATGGAGAACGAGGGTGCACGATAAACGGGGAGGTCAAAGCTCCCTGAAGTAACTGCTCGATCTGGTCGAATCGAGCCCTGACCTCTGTGCAGAAAGAGGTAAACGTGCCCCTGAGCTCCGCTAAATCTGTCTGGATACCCCCAACAGCACCCTCGAGCCTCTCAAAGCGATCATCGGCTCGAGTGGTGGGTGTAGGTGCCACAGGGGGTGTGGTAGGCGCGATACGCGCTACCCGCAAGTGCACGGGTCGTCAAGTAATACCCCTCGCACGAGCACGAGGGGGTCGT
>NZ_JBHILQ010000121.1:0-797 GCF_042193395.1 Bartonella sp. TT29SHDZB | reverse complement strand
GGTAAGAGAGCCGTAGCAATCGGTTGTAATTGCCCCCAACCATTTTGTTGCAAGGCTTGTTCATAAGAAATGGCTTTTAAACAAGTATTTTCGTTTAAAGAGACATTATCGTTATCATTGATGGGAGTATTTTCATTATTGTTTTGTAAATTACTATCTTTCATAGTTTCCCTCTTTTAAGAAAGTAATACGTTATTAAAATCGGTTCCTTTTGGAGCTTGCATCATAAAGACCTCAAAGCCTTGGCTATAAGCACGTGCAGCTAGGGTAAAACCTGCTTTACGACCCGCATCATCGCCGTCCATTGCAATGGTGAGACGTCCTTTTGTATGGGGTAAATTCACACGCATCATGCCACTGGTTGAAAGAGAAGCCCATAAATCAACGGGCTCTGATAACAACCCAGACAAAAGAGCCAGACCGGTTTCAATGCCCTCACAAATGACCAGATGTTTGGGATTGCCTTGACTTAAATGCACAGCACCACCTGTTACAGATCCCAACATGGCTTTTGCTGGTTTTTGGTCTGTTTTGCAGCCATTGGCTTGTAAAAAGGTTCTATGAATGGCAAAGGAACCAGCACCCTTAACAAGAGCCACTAACGCGGGCAGTGTACCCCCAGAGGGGTGTGGACATTTGTCGTAAAAGCGTAAATCAGTAGGCAAATCACATGTAATACCCCGCATACGTAAATAGGTTTCTGCTAAAGTATTTTTGATTGGTTGGCTTTGTTGCCAAATTGCTTTTGCTCTCTCTGCTTTCTGTTTTGCTCGTTTGAGATCAGCACAAAACTGTTT
>NZ_JBHILQ010000120.1:0-814 GCF_042193395.1 Bartonella sp. TT29SHDZB | reverse complement strand
AGTCACTTTACTACTTACTTTTTACCCTTACTTCGCGCTCACTTTATCCCCTCTCCTCGTTTCAGGAAGATGATCGACACATCTGAAGTGGTAGAAAAGCTCACTGAGTGGGTACAGATAGTAGAACAGAAAGTACAACTCTTTTCGATACACTCATCAGTAGAGCAATACTTGCAAGAACACCCTGTGTTCAGGTACTCAGTAGCAGAGATGGTTGCAAGCATACGGATTACAAGCTTGACAGTGTCCTAGAAAGATTTGAGTAGTCAGCCTCGCCGAATTCAATTGAAGAGCCAGAAGATATCTTGGAACAAGCTCTTGCCCACTTTGAAGCATGTTATTATGAACAATGGCAGGAGGCATTCTCAATGGGACTTGTGAATAAGGGTGATGGAATTCATGAAACAGAAGTAGAAGATCAACCCAATCAGTAGGCACCATTGGATGGCTCGGAGGATGAGGTTGAGGAACATGAGCGCCCCTTTGAGGAAATTGATAAACCAAAGGAGGGCAGACTGAAACCATCCATTGAAGAGCCACCAGAGTTAGAACTGAAGACTTTGCCAAATCACTTGGAGTATACATTCTTGGCTGAAGACTCAAAGCTACCCGTGATTATAGCAGCAAATTTATCGCAAGAACAGAAAGAAAAGCTTGTGAGTATGCTAAAGAGGTATAAGTCCGCCTTGGCCTGGAAGATTTCTGACATAAAGGGAATTAATCCTTCGTTCTGCACACATAAGATCCTGATGGAGGATAATTTCAAATCTGTAATACAACCTCAAAGAAGACTAAATCCGAACATGAAGGAGGT
>NZ_JBHILQ010000119.1:0-820 GCF_042193395.1 Bartonella sp. TT29SHDZB | reverse complement strand
AGGTATTTTGATGACACGTCATTATATTCGGGTTAAGACCGGAGGACCGATACCAGTAAAGCGAGATGTTTATCGTCATAAGAGAACACTTTCGCACTTAGTGTCGGTCATTCAAGATGAGATTGATGACATAGCCGATGAGTATGTTCAACAAATCCAAGAAAGCATTTTTGCAGCTATTCGTTTTTGTGAACGGGAGACCTTTTACTTTAACGAAAGCCGTGATGTGGTGTTTGAGACACGGGCGGGACAAGGTGTTTATGATGCAAGCACTACCAGCCATATTGAAACAGCTGTTAAAATCAAAAACGTTTATCTGAGCTCTGATCAACATCATAAGTTTGCATTGGAGTGTAAGGACCATGTTTCTTTAGAGCCTTTGTTATCATCAGAGCAGCAAGGAACGCCGGTTTGTTACAGTTATTTTGATAGGAAATTACATCTTTATCCCACGCCGGATAAAGCCTATCAGATTCAACTCATTCTCTCTCCCTTGCGTTTATCAGAAATAGAAAGTGTCGATGAGGAGCATCCATGGTTTGTGCACGCGTTTGATTTGATTAAGGCGCGTGCAAAATACGAACTTTACAAGAATATCTTGAAAGACCCCGATTGTGCAACGGCAGCTTACAATGACTTTAACGAACAGTTGAATGAATTGCGTGCAGAGACGTCTCAACGTCATAACGTGACCAGAATAATACCAACGGATTTTTAAGATGGTTTATTTTCCTATAGCCGATTACAGACCAGATGTTGCGGTTGTCAACGGCAGCTTTACGGATAGCCTTGTGAATGTTTTACCAGCAGATGGCGGTTA
>NZ_JBHILQ010000118.1:0-829 GCF_042193395.1 Bartonella sp. TT29SHDZB | reverse complement strand
GAGGTCGGTTTTTATTTTAATTTGATTTGTAAAATATTATAATTTTTATCCAAATTTATTCCCGCTAAACACCCCTTCTTGAAAATTTGGAATAAGAATAAACTTATTCATTTGCAAAATTGGTTAATGTAATAAATAATATAACAGGGAATTCCAGAAAAGTCCATGTGAAGTTTGCTTTTTCCCTGATAGTCCTTTGAAGTTTGTAGGTTCCAGAAAAGTCCCTCCTTTTTTAAACCCTTCTTTTTTAGTCCAAACTACTTGGACGGAGTTAACGGAGGGGTTTTTTGGCATGTGAAATGACCAGAATGCCCTTGTGAAATCCGGCCATCATTACGCATGCGAAATGACAGAGGGACTGCAGTGAAAATTTGAAACTTTTCCAAGGATTTTTAAGTAATTTTCCCTATACACAGAAACAGAAAACAATATTATACACAGGAAAACCAATGTTATACACATTAAAGATTATATACAGGAAAGCCAATATTATACACAGGAAAGATTATACACAGGAAAACCAATATTATACATAGGAAAGCCAACATTATACACGGGAAAATCAATATTATACACAGGAAACGCGAATATTATACCCAGAAAAGTAATAATATAACACACGAAATTATTCACATAAAGTAATAATATTTAAATGAGATTTGACATAAAGTTATTTTTTGCTTTTTGGTACATGGGCATTTGTGTAATTTCCTCCCCCATTAACTGACGAAAGTAACACCGGAGATTAAATTGAATTTGGTTTTAAAAAGGCAGTGGAAACCAAAATGTCAGAGGGACTGCAGTGGAAGTTTGAAACAGTACAGGGACT
>NZ_JBHILQ010000117.1:0-875 GCF_042193395.1 Bartonella sp. TT29SHDZB | reverse complement strand
TGTGGATTCCTGCAGAATTAGGGTTAATTGGTTTCTTCTTTTGTTTTGCAGGATATGGCCCCCAGGACAAAAAAAATAGCCGGCAAGCGCCCACGTGAGCCTTCTCCAGAGCCTGAGGACCCCCACTTCCATATCCCAGAGCACCAGGCCAGATTTACGCGTCTCTCCGCACTGAGATTTGGACAGTCTCGCCACATTGACTTGAGTATAGTGAGAGAGATACAGGGAGGAGCAGAGCTTGCTGAGGAGTTGGAGGAGCTCTTTTCTGTGGGTGGTTGGGCAGCCATCCGGTCACTAACATTGGAGGTGCTCGCGACTTTTGAGTTCGACTAATCATATAGAGATTTCGTGAGCACCGATGCTATCTATGTATGAGGTTATAGGAGGAGGGGTATACACAGATGGAGGAGTACGGTAGCCTCTCGACAGATTACCCCGGCAGTCTGACCCCTCAACGTATCTACAGTGCCTTATGTGGAGAGGGGCAGTACGAGCCAGGGACCTCAAAGGCCACGAGCTTGACCCGATCAGCTGATAAGTGCTTGAATTATACTAATTATACATACTAATTATTCATAAATGAGCATTACTTTGAGCAGGTTTCATCACTAATTCATGTGTTTTTGTGTTCTTTTGAGCAATTAGGGTTGTGAAGACAATTTGGAGAAGAAAGAACCAAAGTAGGTCACGATCAAGCATTGCGAGGAGTTTTTCCAGAACAAGGATGGATCAAGAACTCATGGACGGTTTTGCGGGCGCGTGCCAACCTTCACTATGCTCAAAATACTCATTCAAGTGGAGGGGCACAAAGGCAGTCGCGTTCGTGAAACTAACTCGAGTCAAATTGGAGGATAACTTCAACTAAAAGGAGAAAA
>NZ_JBHILQ010000014.1:0-42128 GCF_042193395.1 Bartonella sp. TT29SHDZB | reverse complement strand
AGCCGCACCGGCTTCTGTCAGCCCTTGGGCTTTATAATCCCAGTCTTTAAATTCAGCCTTAACTGCTTGCCAATCAATTTTCCTTACAAATCTTAATCAACACAAAGTAATAACCTGAAATAGCAGTGTGTCGTATGGAAAATTAAAAACAAAAACCGAATGAAGAAAATGCACTTGAGACTTGCATATGGCTTCACAGGTTTATTTCTGTAAAAGCTTCAAATGATGATATCTCTAATACTTTTCGCTTGTTCTCTTGTGGTAGTTTCCACATGCGAAAATATATGGACGATGACGCCTCTTCTCAAGCTTATCAAACTGAACTCAAAGGTATTTTCTTATTGATTTTGAAAGAGTCCTTAAAACGCATTTTGCAGAGCAACGTAGAAGGCATGTCTAAAAAATCATTCCAAGAGCAACAGACTTTTCTAAGTATTGTGAAGAGATTGAAAAAGATCTTCTTTCACGAGCCAAAACTCTTCATGAATCAATGATAGGAGAGTTTAAAATAGACTTCTAAAAAATAGCAAAATAGTGAAAAATGCTGATCATTTTTGGATTGGATATGCATTTAAAGAGTGATTAAAAAGTTTTTTTAATGTACAATATATTTCTAGAAGCCAAAATGGCTCTATAGTATCAAATTTATAAAGTAAATAAATCCATTAATACAAATTAAGGATTTTAGGATACGTGAATTTCAAAATATTTGTTTTTTAAAACATGAGTAGCCAGCATCAGCGCAAAAAATGTTGCGGCAGGTATGATTCCCTTTCGTGTATTTTTGAAATAACAGAGCTTTTCTTTAATCTTTATGAACTGATTGCCAGTGCGGTGGGCTTTTTTGAAAGGTGGATTTGGGTATCAAAATGCAAGCAAGAGTTTGGGATTATTATGGAGCTCTGTGTTTAAAGCTATCATCAACTATAGATAAATCATAAACGAGGTTAACTAAAATATTAAAAGCAACTGGATGCAATAGAAGATATTGCTATTAAAAGAAAAGCAAATGCTAAAAAGACTAAAAGGTAGTTTGTGTTTTTATATCAGAAAATAATTTAAGAAATTGAGATCATAATTTTTTCACAGGAAATAAATATGTTTACAGATAAGAAGAGAAAAGCCTTGTTTGGCGTTATAATTTTTATATTTGTATGTTTTTTAGGAATAAGAAAAAATCTTGACTTTATTCAGGGTATTTTGACATTCGCGTCTATTTCTTTGGTGATCGTAACAACTGTTTTTGCAATTTTATGCAATTCTAATATCCCTTCTGAGTTGCAAAACAACCCACAATATAAATGCGGCAATACAACAGGTTGGAAGAGATTAACATGTGATTTACAACAGTATATGCACAGTCTCCTAAAGTTAATAATTTTAGCGCTTGTCGTTTTAATTTTCCCAAGTAGTTATAAAGAAACTGTTTCTTTTCCTGTCATTTCTAAGTACGTGGAGCACAAGTTTTCTTTTTCATTGGATACCATACTTTGGTACTTAGATATTGCTCTTGGATATTCAAATATTATAATTTGGTACTTTTTTTTAGTCTGTGTGTTCTTTCTTATGTTGCGTACACGCAGTTTAATAAATATATCTATTTACGCGCTACAGTGCTCTATTAAAGAGATACAGTAAAACTTACGATTTCATGCTTTAATTTTTCTTTTATATGACCTTCATTATACATACCATTATCATTTTTACTTGTTTTAATAGAAAATTTATGTTGAAAAGTTTCAGTATTAAAGATTATATCAAAATTATTATGTGTCTTTCCAACAAAACTTATGTTTTTAAATGCTGGATTTAATTTATATTTTTTTAAAAGATTCAAAAAATAATTCTTTAAATTATTTTTTTCTTTAAATTTGATACCCAAGTCAAGTTCCATTTCAGAATAATCATCCGTGGGAAATTCACCCAACAAAAGTTTAGCCATCTTTAGCAAGTTGTCTTCTGATTGCATTGCAAAAAAATCTAATTGTTTTGGTTGTGTATATTTCAGTTTTATTTCTTTAATTAAAAGCAATTTTTTTTCGAACTCTTCCTTACCAACAATATCAGGTGAGATATCAATCGTTTTCGGGGGAAAAGATTTTTTGTAGTGTAGCTGCAAGAATTTGTTTAACTCTTTATTTGAAGAAAAAAGAGTAAACTCTATAGGAATCAAAATTCCAAAATATTGCTTATTCTGTTCAACATATTTTCTAGGACGTGGGTTAGGAATATTCTGAAAGTCATTTTCAGAATCAATCACTTCTGGATTATAAGGACTATTTTCTCCCGTTAAAACATAAATCCAATAGCAGATCTTCGAGTTCACAGAAAACTTTTCGATTATTAAGGTAACACATTGATTATCACGGTTAAAACGGTATGTTCCTTCCTCTAAAAATTTATCACCACCATTTATATTGACTAATTCTAAGGCTGGATCTATTTTATATTTATAAGAAAGGAAGTTAAGGGTATTCATAAAGTTAACATAATTACAATGTCTATAGTCTTATCAGGTGGTAGATGTTGCCCAAGTTATCTTAGTGATTATGGGAAGATAGTGTATCCAAAATATATTCCGTCGTTTAGAATCGTTTAGCTGAAAATTAAAGCTATAAAATTTTAATTGCAAAAGCAATACGAGTTTTAGAGAACTCTGCAGTGAAAGCTGCTTAGATTTTTAGAATATGGGCCCCCCCTTCTCGGCTTTTAAGTGGAGGAGAAATCAGTGCATTGAACGAAGCATAGTATCACGTAAAATGGCGTTAATCCGCATTTGATATCCTTTCCCTTGACTTTTAAAGTCACGCTGGAACGTCTGAATCCACACGCACTGTTGTGACAGTTTTGGGTGGTTTATAGAATGGATTGCGAACGGCATTTTTCCAGAACACATCATTGAGTGACGGAATATCTCTATGATCAATTGCACTATCTGACATTACAGCCAATTTATCAATTTCAACTCTCTGTTCATCTGTCAAAGCTGATAAGTTACCTACCTCAATTTCATAATGAACTTTCTTCTTTATAACGTTTCCTCTCTTTCAAATTGGCTCGCCGTGCTGAAATAATACGGATTACCTCTATGCCATCTTTATCGTCATAGACAGTATGCGCTACGAATAATAATAAAAAACCATCCATGAGCCATAAAGCTTGCTAACCATACTCTCCGTTTTCAATACGTTCTTGTTTAGCTATGGAGAATGGGTCCGAAAAAACACATGCGACTATTTCAAAACTTACACGGTGCTTTCTAAGATTATTTTTTGTTTTAGCTTCATTCCATTCAAATCTTATTTTTATACCTTATATTAACACATTTATAAGGGCATTATATACATCAAGAGTTTTAGATGAACACTGAATTATCCATGTTTTTGTACAATTAATATAATTTAATACTTTTAAAATTAGTGATTAATTAACTAAAAATATTAAAAAAATAATAAATTATTCTAAGGCTTTATGCATATAATATGCAAATCGAATAAAACTTACAAGCCTGTTGAATAAAATGATATTAATTGGCTATTTAGGGGCTGCTCCTGAAAGCAAAAAAATAAATTTGGGTGCCGAAATATTCAACTTTCGTATGGCTACCTTTGAGAGCTATACAGATAAAAATACCAATAAAAAAGTAGACAAAACAAAATGGTATTCCGTGGTGCTTTTTAATCTACATACATTGGGAAAAACTTGTTCTTCAGTACAAAACTGACCCTTTTTCCGAATGAATGAGAGGAACGGTTTTTTTAATGGTCAACGCTACAAAGGATGCAATCAGCACTTTCAAGAATCCACTAACCAAAAAACCTAATGAACTTATTAAAACTGTCAGTAAAGGAACCTGAGTCATATAAGCTACCCATGGTATTCCAAAAGAATAGACTATCCCAATACCACCCACAATATTTATCATAAATAATATTATAAAATTTAACCGCTGCCAAAGCAATTCTACCATAAAACCAATAAAAAATGCAGCAAATGGAAAACTAATCAGATAACCACTTGTAACTCCTGAAAAAACACTAACTCCACCACGACCATTAGGCAATAGAGGTAACCCAATCGCAATAAGAACAAGGAAAAGAAGTGATGCTAAAGCTCCCCTTTTCGCTCCAAGTATAGAGCCTGCTAACATCGGAGCCATAGACTGAGCTGTAATAGGGACACCCAGCAAAAAAGGAAGATAAAGAGGAGGAAAAAGACTCAAAATAGCGTAAATAGCGGCAAATAAAGCAATATAAACCAAATCTTTTGTATTCACTGAATTATTCCCTCACTATGGAAAAACTTTCGTTATTGTTGTATAATTAATAAAAAGTATCATATTTATAAAATTATACTTTAAATGACTTAGATATAGAGAAAAATATTATAATAATTTATTTTAATAATATTACTTATATGAATCATATTAGATTCTACAATGTTTAATTATATCATAAATTACTATAGTTAAATTCAATAATAGTGATATACGAATATTATATAACAACAGCATAACAAAATAATGCATTTATTTTAGTTATTATGCTTTGAATGAATGAGAGGAACAGATCTTTTAATCGCGAGTGCAATAAAGGATGCAATCAACGCTTTTAAACAATCGCCTATCAAAAAACCTGATGAAGCCATTAAAACCTTCAGTAAAGAAACTTTGGTCATATACGCTGTCCATGGAACACCAAAAGAATAAATTATTCCAATGCCACCGACAGTATTTATCACAAATAATATTATAAAATTTAACCGCTGCCAAAACAACTCTACCATTAAACCAATAAAAAATGCGGCAAATGGAAAACCTATTAAATAACCACTTGCAATCCCTGAAAAGACACTGATTCCACCACGACCACCAGACAACAGAGGTAATCCAATCGCAACAAGAACAAGAAAAAGGAGTGACGCTAAAGCACCCCTTTTTGCCCCAAGTATAGACCCTGCTAGCATCGGTCCCATCGATTGAGCTGTAACAGGTACCCCTAGAAGAAAAGGAAGATAAATAGAAGGGAAAAGGCCCAAAATAGCATAAATAGCGGCAAATAAAGCAATATAAACTAAATCTTTTGTATTCATTTAATTCTTCTTTTACTATAAAAACTCTGATTATTACGAGATGCTGTATCAATAGTATCAGCATCATAAGAACGCGCTTCCAATGCTTCAGCCACTTCTGACGCCATTCTTATGGTCCGTATAATTAAAGGTATCGCAAGAGCAACAATGTTAGTATTAAGTCCCCGTGCTTGCTGTGCTTCATGTACCTCATTAAACTTTTCACTCAAAAGAGGAATAAACCTGATCGCCATAGAGATAACCATACTCACTTTTGATGGATTTATACCAAAACAACGAAAGGGCTGGAGGCCTGCTTCAATTGCATCCACCATATCTGACACTTTTGTTGTGAATGAAATAACTGATGATAAAGAAAAGAGGATAACAAGACGTAATATGACCTCAACCCCCGTAAGCCAACCGCTAAAAATAGTTTGAAATACAAATAGAAGAACTAAAAGCAATCCCATCGATTTAAATTGCTTTATCACAGTTTTGAAAGGGACCTTGGCGACTCTATAGAATAAGATGACAAACAACAAAAATAAACCAAGAAGCGCCATGGAAGAAACCATTATTATAAAAGTTCCACACGCCGTAAGAAATAATAACTTAACTCCAGGCCTTAACCTATGAATAAATGTATCCCTCGGAATATATAAACCGATCATGACATTCTTCTTATATACTCCTTTATAGCAACAAAAGGTACATCATCAATTGCTATCTCCCCCTTATCAAAAACCAGCACTCTATCAAACTTTTTCAAAAACTCTAAATCATGCGATACAACTATTGCCGTTTGTGGTAATTCTTCTATCACTTGCGTAACGCGATGCTTATTTCGCAAATCAAGTAATGTCGTCGGCTCATCAAAAATAATGTAGTCTGGTTTCATTGCAACTACACCGGAAATAGCAACGAGTTGTTTTTGCCCACCACTTAATAAATGGACAGCGTGATTTCTGAAATCTTGAAGTTCATAGCGCTGTAAAATTTCATCTACACGCTCCTTAATTTCATCTTTATTAAGCTTTAAATTTTTGAGACCAAAGGATAAATCCTCTTCAACTAATGGTAAAACAATCTGATTATCGGGATTTTGAAAAACAAATCCAACTTTACGCTTTACTGCTTTTGCATCGCGTTTGGTATCAAGCCCATCAACGCTTACAAAACCATGAGATGGTAATTGGAGCCCATTAATAAGACGAACAAACGTACTTTTTCCAGAGCCATTCGCACCTATAATAGCAATTCGTCTTTCGGTAAGCTGTACAGTAATATTTCTTAAAACACACAAATCACCAAAAACTTGTGTTACCTCATCAAATTTTATAATCCCCAAGGTTTATTCCAATCAATTCCTTTTATTAGCTCTTCTTTCTCTATCGTTTCAGTTTATAACCTAAAAGTAATAACAAGCACCATAGAGGAATAATAATGACTGCCAAACTCATATCAGGCATCTGTACAGGAATATATGTTTCAAGAAAAGGCAAGCTTATTCCTATCATATCAAAAAGTCGAGTCATCAATCCATTTTTCCCAAAACCACTGACAAACATAATGCAAAATAATAAAGCAAGAAAGCAGAGGCAAAGATAGTTAGCGTAAGGATATAAACCAAACGCATAAGTAAAATCACCCTTTCTGTTCTTATATGCATTGCGAAATTTCAAATGAACAATAACAATAATAGCCCACGTAATCACTGCTGCTGCAGTTGCAAGAGCCATGATCCGCATGAAACTATTATCAGGAACAAGAGCATTAACAACGACAATCAACGCCGTACATAATGATGAAAAAAGGATAGCAATATAAGGAACACGAGCAGCACTCAGTTTACTAAAAATATGTGGTGCATTTTTTTGTACAGCTAAACTATAAAGCATACGGCCATTAGAATAAATGCCACTATTGTAAACAGAAATAGCAGCCATAATCACCACAAAATTCAAAATATGACCAGCAGCAGGAATTCCTATAGTCTCGAAAATTGTGACAAAAGGACTACCATTTTTTCCAATCATATTCCAAGGGCTGATTATCATAATAACGCTGATAGAACCAATATAAAAAATTATAATCCTCCACATAACTTGACGAATAGCCGCTGGAATTGTTTTTTGTGGATTAGATGCTTCTCCAGCAGCAATACCAATAAGCTCCGTTCCTCCAAAAGAAAACATTACTACAGAAGTTGCTAAAACAACCCCTACTGCTCCATAAGGGAAAAAACCGCCATGGTCCCAAAGATAATGAATATTCGCTTGATTTTCCCCTAGTCCAGTGACAATGAGAAAAATTCCAAAAATAATCATACCAATAACAGCAGCCACTTTGATCAAAGCGCAAACAAATTCAAATTCTCCATAAAAACGAACATTAAACAAATTAACAAATGTAACAAATAATAGAACAATGAAAGATGTCTTCCAATGATCAATCAAAATCCAATGATCAAGGTAAAACCCTATCACTGTAAGTTCAGCCATGCTCACAAGAATATAAAGAAACCAATAATTCCAACCTGTTATGAAACCAGCTAATCTCCCCCAATATTTATAAGCAAAAAAACTAAATGCTCCTGAAGACGGTTCTTCTACTGACATTTCACCAAGCATTCGCATAATGAAATACATAATAAACCCGCCGACAAGATAAGATAAAATAACTGAGGGACCAGCTAATTGAATTGCCTCGGTTGACCCATAAAAAAGTCCCGTCCCAATAACGCCACCCAAAGCAATCATTTGAATATGGCGATTTTGAAGGCTACGCTTCAATTCCTCGTGCTTTTTTTCAGACATCATGCCTCACTACTTTTGTTGAACTTAACCTCAACTTTTATTGAAAAATTAGGCACCTCTTTCAAAAAACACAAAACAAACGTAAACTTATTTTCTCATCATAATGCAACTCCTCATTTTTTTGTGCATTATACGTATGTCCCGTTGAAGTTTTAAGAAAAAATATGCTCCACCCTTTATTTAAATTAATGTCCTTCATTTTCGTTACACTAACCATTATAGCATTGGTCATTGATAACGCACACTCTGTAATCACATCACATTGGACAACAACCCCCTTTAATAAAATTTTAACAAACCTTCTGCAAACAGATATCTATCACCTTAATCAATCTCTATGCAAGGTAATGCCTGATTTTCTGTCCTCAATTTGCATTACTCTCACTTATTTACCTGCATGGTCTATCTTTGGTGCTTTCGCAATAGTATTTTGTATCTTAAATTACGAAAAACAAAAGCCTTTTCACAAAATATCATATACATATAACGAAGAGTACATTTAATCTTGAAAAAAACTTCTAGAGCTTTCTGTACTATAATATAATCGATGTCGCTTAAAACCCCTCACTCTATTAAAACAACTGAAAATCACTTGATCATCAGAAAGAATTAAAACGCTTTATTATAAATATAGGCGCTCACTTATGATTTCTATAGATAACGATAACATTACTTCATTTGTATCAATTTAAAAAAAATTAGCGAATAAATCTACCTCCCACCTATAAGAAAACTCTGTACAGAAAAACTTAAAATATTGCAGTTCATATATTTTTCTATAGCTGCTTCTTTATACTCTACAAAAACTTTTCTTAATTTTCGTACTAGAAACCCCATATAAAAAACGTCTTCTAATATCAGCACTCCTTATAAGATTGAAACTTATTAAAATTAATGAAGAAGCTTATAAAAATTATTCTACAAGTCTAACAAAATGCGTGAAATAAAAACTCATCTGTAAATAATTGCAATTGTGATAAAAAATATTTTGCACCTTCTCCCTATTGAGAAAATGGTAAGATAACAGCTTTAGTAACACTCTGTTCTTTTAAATCTGAAAATCGTCTCGCTAAAATATCAACTTTTTTAGATCTCTCATCCAAACTTTTCCATTGATTAGTTACCTCTCGAGAAAGTTCTTCAATGAATTTTTCTTGGTAAGCTAGCTTCATTTCTAGTTCTATCAGCCGATCTTCATCCGACATGATTTTTACTCCCTCTTAATAAAAAAACGTGATTAATTTTATTAATCCTCCTCCCTTTTTCTTCCCATAAAAATGAGAAGTAACTTTTCAAATAATTCTACTCATCTTATTTGTTATTTGCACCTTATAAAAGGTTTATGATGATTTTTATTTTCCCAATCACTTATGCAAAAAAATTCTTTCTCAAGAAACAGAAAATGTTTTTATCTTTACTAAGTTATCTTGACACCATTTTTCATCCTAAAGATCTACATTCCCAGCTTCTTAATTTAAGTGCTATCGTAAATTGAAAAGCATTTTATAGCATTAAGGTCAAAGAATACTTTCCTCTGACTTTTACATAATTCTCCTTCAAATTATTATCATATGTATAAATTATTGAAAAAATGCATTCTTGCTTTTATACGTACTTTTAGCTATTACCCTCAAATTAGTTTTGTTTCATTGACTTACAAACCTATGCCGCATTAGCTCAGTTGGTAGAGCACATCATTCGTAATGATGGGGTCGCTGGTTCGAATCCGGCATGCGGCACCATTTTTTATCTTTAACACATTAAGATATATAGACTTTTTATTTAAACAGTAATTTTCAGACCACCTTTTAGACCATCTTCTACGGTTTATATAATTTTATCTAATTTGTTCTTATTTGCTCCTTATTTTTCGTTGGAGTGAGTGCTAAAATCTCTTTTTTCCTTCACCTTACTGCTCTCCCTAGCTTGCATGGCTTTGGAAATACACCTTGAAGCATCTAATGGCGAATCGTTGTTGTGGATACACTAAAAAGCTGTACACATTCACGGGTTGTTACATATCTATCGCCATCATCAAATATCATCTCATTACCTTTCTCTTTTTTATGTTATGTAAATGGGCGGAGATGCTAGGAGGAGAGAACCTCCCATATCTTCAAGCGGCTTTTTGTTAAAATCTTTTGTATCTCTTGTATTATTGCCTCTAAAAAGATTTCAATAGCTTGATTGATTTGTTTAAGACGCTTCTGGAAACGTAGCCAATACATCACTAGACAAAGATGATACCATTGGCCTCAAATGCCCCATAAAACGCTTCATATGAAAAAGACGAAAGCGTTATTCATATGGAAAAAATATATGAAACCGAAATCATCGTTCAAGTTTATTACAATACAATATTCTTTACAACACTATCCAATATCATTGGTCCATATATTGAATATGCTCCACTACTATATTGTTTTAGTTGGAAACAGACTACTAGAGAGGGAGAAAATATCGATTATGTTTTATATAACATTTTATTTAAAATCCTTCATAAAGATATTTTTTAAGAAAATTAAGCAATTAGAGGAAAAAATAAATAATAGTTAAATTCACTATAGATTTTTTTATTAAATATGTATAATACGTTACGTGTATATCGTGTTGATTCTAAGATAATTTGTAGATCTATAATATTCAACTGTAATGTTTTTTTGTTTTTATAAAAATAATTCTATGGTGTAATTTATGGGTTATGCAATTACTTTAAAATCAATACCTATTATTTCATTACTTATTATATCTCTTATTTTTTTGTTAAAAAATGCTTTTTTTCATCAGGATTATTGAAGTTTTTTAAGTAAAGTTCTTCTAAATCATTCTGGATCAACTGTAAGAATTTATGAGTAAAATCTATCTGATTATAAATGGATCTATTATAAAGTTATTATCTTGAGATGGAGATCAATTGCTGCAAAATGAATGGTGTTTAGCATAATATTTGTTCAAAAAACGATATGGATTTTAACATAACTCACTATGGAGACTTTGAATTTATTATGCCCTTTCGCTGTTCTGTTCTTAAAAATGAGTAGATGTAAGTTTTCGATTCATATCCTGCTTTGTGTAGGTTTTTTTATAGGTAAGAATAATGCGAAAAATATCAAAAGAAGGGCTTGCATTGATTAAGCAATTGGAAGGCTTACGTTTATCGGCTTATGAATATTCTGGTGGTCTATGGACAATTGGTTATGGACATACAAATGCTGCTGGTGCTCCAAGCGTCCACAAAGACATGCAAATTACGGAAAAAGAAGCTGAAAAAATCCTTTGTCAGGATTTGAGAGAGTGTGAACTCGTTGTTGAAAAAGCCGTTACCGTTCCTTTAAACAATGAACAATTCGCGGCATTAGTATCATTTTGCTATAACGTAGGAATAACAGCCTTTTGCAATTCTACACTTTTAAAAAAGCTCAATAAAGGTGCATATGAAGTGGTACCAACTGAATTACAAAAATGGACAAGAGTAGGAGGAAAACGTATCCAAGGTCTTGTCAATCGCCGAGCAGCCGAAGCAGGATTATGGGCGAAAGGATCTCATGTTGCTCCAAATTATCATGTAGTAGAATCAGAAGGTGTAACAGGTATTTGCAAAGTAGAAGCTCTTGCACCAATCATAGGTTCTTTTTCAGGGCTTGGAGGGCTTTTTTCAGGAAATGGTCCTGTTCAATGGGTTTTAGCAGGCATTATGGTTTTAGCTGCTTGTACAGCTATGGTATACATTGCTAAACGCTTTCAAGAACACCGCCTATGATCTTATGGATAAAAAAATATCTAACAATGACATCAGTGACCATAGCAGCTTTTCTTATAGCTTTAGTGAAAGCCTTTTTTCTTGGGAAACAAGTTGAGAAGCAAAAGCAAACAAAGGAAGCTTTCAAAATAGGACAACACGGCTTAAGGTAGAAAATGAAGATTAATAAGAAAACTGATGCTGCTATGCGTACTAAGCTTTCTAACTGGCTGCGCGACGAATGAATGAACTTCTTGTATTGGATGGCTGCCAATTTATTTGAATAGACAAGATATCAATGTCATTAGTCCAAATTTGGCAAGAGATATTTTAAAACATAACGAACAAGGTGAACGTTTATGTGGTTGGAGAGATATACGGAAAATAAAGTGATAAAAATATAATTCCTCTGAAACATCAATCAATGAAAAGATTTGAAAGAGGTGGATACACTCAGATTAACACTTAAAGGATTAAAACACTCTGGTGGTCGATTAGATTTAATTAGAGTGACTAAGGGACGTTTAAGTTGAAACTAAAGGATTCAACAGGTTATATTTGTGTAAAATGATTAAGTCTATTGATGTATTCTAAGGGCATCTTTGTTATCTTATCAAAAGAGGATGAGAAAGGATTTTATGGATTACACTACTATCGTCGTTCAAAGAACTGATCATACACAAAGGTTCTGTTTTCAACAAAAATAACATCTAGGAGCTGGTATGCTTGAAGAAAAGCAATCTACGGAACTATATAATGAATAATGGTATAGGCTCTATGTGATTTGTAAATGACGTTGCTTCAGCTTCCTAATTATAATAATGATGTTGACGATAAGGCAAATACTTTCGCACTATATCTGCTTTTTCATGCTAAAGTGGCGGGAACACATTATGAATGATCTGGGCTGTTAATTTTTCTATAGGTAAATTTCCTATGTGGGAAATAACATGCAACTCCAGTAGAGAAAACCAGAAACCGTTTTTACCTTCATTTTTTAACTCTGCTTTTTTGCTTTCAAAAGTCGCTTTTGCAGTTTCTTGAAAAATATTGCTTTGCTGTTTTAAGATAACTTGTTCCTGAAATAAAATGGGACCATTACCTTCTTTTAAAACATCACTCTAATATCTTGCAAACTCATATGCTGCTTTTAGAGAAAGTTTGTAACAGAACCGTGCCTTTCACGGCGTTTATTGTGATGTGTATAACGGAAAAATTAAGAGCGCGTATTATCTTTTTGAACATTCAACCACTGTCTTACTTTATCACAATATTTATCTTAAGAAGGTACTTTTACAAAGATACTGATAATCCATAAATCGCCCTCACCTAATTCATCTTCTCGCTCATCCTTCCATGCATTGCTCGTCCACCTTTTAAACTACCTTAAATTTTTGATATAGAATTTTTTCTTTAATTTTTTTTATTGAATCATAAAAATGATATGTCTCAATCTCACCTTTATGCATCTTTATACGCTTTGATTCTTATTTCTAAAGCCCAGACAGCCTGCATATCGCACTGTTTTTATATTTAATATATATTTTTAGATTTATTCGTAACTTGTTAGAAAAGTTGCTATATTTTGATAGAAAATCTTCTATCAATTCACTTTTTTCAAAAGGTTCTGAAAGGATTCTTTAAAAGTCTGTAAAGTTAAAGACTATTTAATACGTATTGTTTCTTTTTTAGAAATCAAAATTGGTGATGCCCCATTCCTTACCAGCAATTGTGTTATTTGCAGAGCAATCTGTATAAGATGGTGTAACCTCTTTTATGAAGTTAACTAAAGTTTTTTGAATTTCTAGCATATTGTTTAAAGACAAAAAACTCCCCTTTATTTATGCAAACAGCTTAGACATCGGCTGATAATCCTCCCGCTTATAAAAATCCTTTCTTTAATAACCCTCAAAACCATAATTAAAGTGGTAAAAGATAGAACAAAATTTTTAGACGATCATAACGCACAATAAAAATAGACCAGTTTAAATGTTCAATGCTAACACCTGCTAAACAGAGGAAAATAAGTTTTAGCACGCCTTCAAATTGAAAGGGCTTAAGCCCCCACGCTACGATGGATTTCAACTCTCATCGTACGATTTACCTTCTTTCAAAAACTTAATCGCTGTAAATATAAAAATCTTGAAGCCCATTCTAAATCCGTGAGAGTTTCTGGAGCTTGCTGTATTAAACGTTGAAACTCCTCACAACTGCTTATCTGAAATGCTAACATTTTTCATAAAAGGACGATAGTGGTGTTGTAACATCCTTAAAAAGTTTACGACATAACCTGAGAGATTATTGCTGATTTCAGGGGATAGAATCAATTTCTGCTCAAAGAAAATCTCACCCATACCAACAAAAAGGTTTACTCTACATGCCATGAGGAATGTCCTCAAATAATTTTGATATTTTTTTGATCAAATTTCTTTTGTCACCAATATCAGCAGCAACTGGCGTGGAATTAACAAAATTATAATTTTTTATCTTAAAATGTATCCATCATTTTTTACATTCTTTCATCTATCTTAGCTTTCTTTTCACAGCTTCAAGTGATAAAAAGTAACTGCAATGTTAAGTTATCTTGCATAAAACAAATTGCTCGCAAACTATTCCTATTGGCGAAATGACAATCCATCCTCTCTTTAAAGAGAGAAAAACTTTTCTTTTTTACTCAGCGATAAAGTAAATACTATCCAATTACTTATGAGTAATAATTCAATCAAATAGAAACTGTAATCCTTTCTACTCTGAGTAATCTTGTCCCCGTTTATATAGATTTAGGAAAGCGCGCTGTTATAAATATTCATAAAAATACTTTAAAAATTAATATCAGTAAAACTTCTGTTTAAAAAAGGAAAAGATGTTATCTTACTTGCTACTGAAGAAACTGTTCAAATTTGTCTTGATGTTGCTGAAGAGCTTCAAAAAACATGAAGTTATTCCAACGCTTACAAGTGTGCCAACAATTCAACTTTGAGATAATAGATCAGTGCTAGAGTTATGCAATCTCACCAATCTTTTGTTGTCTGTGAAGAGCATAGTATCAAAGGAGAAGCTTGGAGATGCAATTGTTAAATCGCTTATGGAACAAAACATTCTATGCCATTTTGTATCATTAGGAACACCAAACGTCCCCATCTGCAATAAAAACGAGCTGGACATTTAACAAGTTATGAAATCAATCGAGAACGTATAAATAGTGTTAGAAATGACATACTATATAAAAAATATTCAACTGCTTCCTAATATGCTCACCAGTTCAAAAACATCATAAATCATTGAGGATGCAAGAAAATAAGAAAGAAAAGCACATTAATTCACGCAGTTTTGCTCTCAGTAAACCAGCTTTTTTTAAAGATAGTACGGATATTTTTTCATTGCTTAAAAACGTACTCCATAAAAACAATATCATATCCATATAATATATTATTCAATAAAATTAATATAAATAATATATAGATTATAGAAACATTATTTATATTAATCCGATTTTATTATAATTAAATATTACAATAAATACATATTGACATTTTAATAATGTTATTTATATATTATAATTAATATTATTTCATATTGGAATAAAACTAAATGAATTTTATATTTTAATGTTTTTATACATAGGAGGGAAAATGTTCACAGCATTATATATATTTATTTTTTCTATATCAACAGTTGTTGTACCTTTAATAGTAGCGCTTATTCCTTTTTATCCATAGAATAAGTTTTTAATAAAATAAATAAAAGATGTATGCAATGTTATTATTATTTTTTTTGTTTTTATTATTATTAACATTTTTTCTTTAATACTATTATAGTTATTGAGTATTTTCTGTGATTTTATAGAAAAGTTTTTTGATCTTTTCTATTTAACTTTAACTGTCAACATATTTGTAAAATATATAATTATGCTCCTCTATAAAAAAGACTTTCTTTTTTTTAAAGTGGTATAACATATTGCTTTCATTGCTTAAAAATATCTGTATTCACCAAACTCTTGCGGGTAATATCTTTGATTGTCTGAGCACCTGTCAGTGTCATAGCTACCCGCATTTCATTGGCAAAAAGATCAAGGAGATGCATAACACCTTTCTTACCTGCTGCCGCAAGCGCATAAACAAAAGCACGACCAATCATAACAGCATCCGCTCCTTGTGCTATCATGCGTACAACATCAAGACCAGAACGAACACCTGAGTCCGCTAAAATAGTCAAATGATCCTTTACAGCATCCGCAATTTCAGGCAACGCCCGTGTTGTTGATAATACACCATCAAGCTGACGTCCACCGTGATTAGAAACAACAATGCCATCCGCACCAAATTTTACTGCTTCTCGCGCATCTTCTGTATCAAGAATACCTTTCAAAACCATTTTTCCTTTCCAAAAATCGCGAATCCATTGTAGATCATGCCAACCAATTGATGGATCAAAATTTGCACCAAGCCAACCTACATAATCATCTAATGCAATCTTCTTTTTGAGATAAGTGGAAACATTTCCAAGATCATGAGGGTGCCCCATAACACCAACGTTCCAAGCCCAATATGGATGAGTTAAAGCTTGTAAAAAACGACGTAATCCAGCATAAGGACCAGACATTCCCGAATGCGCATCACGATAACGTGCACCAGGAACGGGCATATCAACTGTAAAAACCAACGTGCGTACACCAGCTAACCAAGCCCGCTCTAGTGCATCACGCATGAAACCGCGATCTTTGAGAACATAAAGTTGAAACCAAAATGCACCTCCAACCGCTTCCTGCACTTCTGCAATGGGACAAACTGAAACCGTGGATAGCGTAAAAGGGATCCCTTTTTCCGCTGCGGCGCGCGCTGCTTTCACCTCACCACGACGTGCATACATGCCCGTTAGCCCAACAGGTGCGAGCACAATCGGTAGATCAAGTGTCTGATCAAAAAGCTTGATTGAAAGATCAACTTCACCAACTTGCCTTAGAATCCTTTGACGCAGTGCAAGTGCTTGAAGATCTGTATAATTACGTCGCATCGTTTCTTCAGCATAAGCCCCACCATCAATATAGTGAAAAAGAAAGGGAGGAAGACGACGCTTTGCTGCCTTACGATAATCAAGTGTTGAAGAAATAATCATTGATGGCACCATTGTTCCTAAATAAAAAGAGAAGACATCCTAAAACGCATAAAAGCGAATCCGTGTATCTACCTATTCGATATTCTCCCCAAACGCTCTATTGAATAGATAGAAGCAACAGAGATTGCAACTTTCTAAAAAAAACTAATTGATAAAAACAACGTCTTTATTTCTCTTATCCAAATTTAAAATCTCATAGTATGAAGTATCATTAATAACGTGTCTACTCATATATTTTTCATGTGCAATTGAAATTGTTATACTCCCTTTAAACCAATACCTCTTCGAAAGCGATTGCTCCGTAGCTTAATTAGTTATAATTTAAAGTCGTTTCTCCCTCCAAAGGCTCTTACATTATCAGTTATTAAGAATATAGAGCATCATTAAGTATAAACCATAATCTCCTTCAAAAGATGAAAAAATCCTTTATTAATACTGGAAATAAAGCTGTCGCATATATCCAAAAATCTTCTTATATCAATATTCAAAACTGAGACCTGTTACTTATTCATGAAAGTTTATAAAAATATACAGTGCCTAATTCACATACAACATAAAAAACTTTTAATGTTCATACTAATAGAAAATCTTCATATTTAATTGAATAATTTTCTAGCAATATTATATCTTGAGGCTATAAATGAGTTACTAAAATTAGAACAATGTTTATTATGTTACTAAAATTTAGTGAAAAACTTATTTATTAACTCTTTAAAGATATTTTTTATACAAAATGAAATATACTGGTCATTAAACTCTAGAAAAATGGAGTCAAGTGCAGTATCCAATCTCGCATATTTAATTTGAAAAGTGAATACGCTACTGTTATATTGAATTTTATTAACCTATTGATTTATTATAATAATATATATGTATGACATATTGAATATAGTCAGATTCTTTCATTTTAGATTTTGTCATGATGAAATAATCAAAACTATTCTTTTGCACATCATAAGTAGAGTTTGTATAGATACAACCTCTTGAAAAAAGAAGCAAAAATGCCTCTCATATCTTCTCAAATGCAAGGGATGAGATAACCTTGGAAATTAAAAATAGAATGCATAATGCCGGTTTTGCGAAGCACAAAATTTTCTTTTATCTAAAATACGCTTTCTGCATACATGTTATCAAAATTCGTAGTTCTCAATTCATTTAAAATGCTTGGATAACTTTAAACCCTGTGCTTGATAATGTGATCCAACATCATATCCATAAAGGGTTGATGGTCGATTAAGCATATGTTCATAGACCAAACGGCCAATAATTTGACCATGCTCTAAGATAAAGGGAACTTCATGGCTACGTACTTCTAAAACTGCCCTTGCCCCTTTACCACCTGCCTCCTTATGCCCAAACCCTGGATCAAAAAAACCTGCATAATGCACCCTAAACTCACCAACTAAGGGATCAAAAGGAGGCATTTCTGCAGCATAAAGTGGAGGCACATGAACAGACTCTCGTGAAACTAAAATGTAAAACTCATCAGGATCAAGAACGAGCTCCCTTTGACCTCGATCAAAAAGAGGTTCCCAAAAATCTAAAATGTGAGCAACAGCACGTTTATCAATATCAATAACACTTGTATGATGTTTACCGCGATAACCTATAAGCCCGTTTTCATCTCCTTTTAAATTAATGGAAAGTCCAATACCATCAGCACTAATATTAGGAAGATCATCCGATATCAGCGTTTCTTGCCTATGCAAAGCATGCAGCTCAATTTCATTTAAATAGCTGTGCCCTTTTCTAAACCGAAGCTGTGATAAATGCGAGCCTGTACGTACTAAAATTGGAAATGTTCGTGGACTAACTTCCAAATAAAGTGGACCGTGATAACCAGCACAAATTTTATCAAACTCCTGCGCATTATCCGTAATGACGCGTGTAAAAATATCTAATCGCCCCGTAGAACTTTTGGGATTGGCAACAGCAGATAAAAATTCTGATAAAGCTAAACTTTCCAAAAGAGGAACAATATAAACACACCCCGTTTCCAAAACCGCTCCGTCTCGTAAATCAAACTCATGCAACTTTAACCGTTCAAGCTTATCCAAAACTTTTGCATCAGAACCCGGCATAAAAGAAGCACGTATACGATAAGCTTTCTCCCCTAAACGAAGATCAAGGCTTGCTGGTTGTATTTGAGATCTATCAAATGGATAGCAAGCCTTGAGAAAGTTATTATCAATCAAAGCCTGTATATCACTATCTGCTAAAATACCGCTTATACGCGTCATATATATCGCCTTCCCTTTTACATTGTTTCTTTTTTGACCTAGATGATAAATTGGTGCAAGTTATTTTAAGGTGATAAAAACGATTTTTTTCTGTTTTACCCAACTGAAAAACATTTTGCTTCTCTTTAAAAATAAACAGGAGGTATTGTAAAAATAATACCTCTCAGTTCTCTTGTTCTTGAATGTCGCGCAAATGATGTTATCATAATTTTTTATAGAACCCTTAAGATTCCTGTTAGAATTTATTATGATTATACGCCATCTTAGCGAAAATATTATTAATCAAATCGCCGCTGGTGAAGTTATTGAACGACCAGCAAATGTTGTCAAAGAACTTATTGAAAACGCTATTGATGCTGGTGCAACGCGCATTGAAATTATTACGGCAAATGGTGGAAAAAATTTTATCAAAGTCAGTGATAATGGTTGTGGGATTCCTGCCGATCAGTTAACTTTAGCGGTTTCTCGCCATTGCACCTCAAAGATTACCGATGACGTACACAATATCTGCTTCCTTGGATTTAGAGGAGAAGCCCTCCCTTCTATTGGTTCTGTTGCTAAACTTAAACTCATTTCACGAACAAAAGATGCTGAGAGCGCTGCTGAAATTTCCGTTACTGCTGGAAAAATTGTAGGACCCAAACCAGCTGCTGCAAACCTTGGAACAATTGTTGAAGTTCGTGATCTTTTCTTTGTCACGCCGGCACGATTAAAATTTATGAAAACTGATCGGGCTGAAACAAATGCTATTAGCGATATGATTAAGCGAATTGCTATCGCATTTCCACATATCCGCTTTTCTCTTTCAGGATTAGACAGAACATCTATGGAACTGTCTGCTACAGAAAATAATACTCAAGGACAATTACAACGCATTACACAAATTATGGGAAAAGAATTTGCCCCTAATAGCATCGCGCTGAATGCTGAACGCGAAGCGGTGCGCTTAACGGGTTTTGCCTGTTTACCATCTTTCAACCGAAATAACAGCCTTCATCAATTTGCTTATGTTAATGGGCGTCCCGTGCGTGACAAGTTTCTATGGAGTGCACTCCGAGGTGCTTATGCTGATGTCATGACACGAGATCGTTATCCTGTCGCTATTCTTTTTATTGATCTCCCACCTGCTGAAGTAGATGTTAATGTTCACCCAGCTAAAGCTGATGTACGATTCCGTGATCCAGGATTAATTCGTGGTTTAATTGTTGGAGCTATTCGTGAAGCATTGCAGCAATCTGGTATTCGTCCGACTTCAACCCGTTCTGAAGCAATGCTTGCTGCATTTCAAACACAACAACCATTGGCACAACAACCATTAGGCAATTTTAAGAACACTCACCAGTTCTCTTCTTACAGTTCACAGCCTCATCATTTTACCAGCGCTTCAATGGTTCACAAACCATTGGATAGTACTCGCTCTTTTGATTTAAAAGAAGATGCTGCTCCTATTATGGAGGGCTTAAATACACCAAGTGGAGATGCATACATTCCAAACACTACATCTTCATCAGAAGAGCTATCTTATCCATTAGGAGCGGCCAGAGCACAAATCCATAAAAACTATATTATCGCCCAAACACAAGATAGTTTGATCATTGTCGATCAGCATGCAGCTCACGAACGATTGGTTTATGAAGCACTCAAAAATGCACTTTATTCCAAACCGCTTCCTTCACAGTTATTACTTATTCCTGAAATTGTAGAACTCTCTGAAGAGGATGCAACATGTCTTTTAACGCATAAAGATGCTTTGCAAAAATTTGGATTAGGAATAGAACCATTTGGACCAGGAGCAATTGTTGTGCGTGAAACACCTTCCATGTTAGGAGAGATCAACGTCCAAGCCCTTATTAAAGATCTCGCAGATGAGGCCGCTGAGTATGATACAACAAATAATTTAAAAGCAATGCTTGATTATGTTGCAGCAACGATGGCCTGCCACGGCTCAATACGGTCAGGGCGCCTTTTACACCCTGAAGAAATGAACACACTATTACGACAAATGGAGGCAACACCTAATACAAGTACATGTAATCATGGACGCCCTACTTATATTGAACTCAAATTGGCAGATATAGAACGGCTTTTTGGCAGAAAATAAACTCTTAATCATTTTGACAAGAAAAATATTTTTAAATTAACTCTCGACTTTATAATATATTTTATGGCACTTTTCTTGAGTCTCTTGTATCAAGCAAAAAGGAGTTATAATGTTTTCCGATAGTGAACGCGAAGCAAAAATTCATTATTCTAATAACGGATATGACATTATAGAATATGGTACCTATACCATTTGTGCTGTTAGCGGGCAAAAAATCCCTATAGATGATTTAAAATATTGGAATCATCACCGCCAAGAAGCATATGCTAGTTGTGAAATCTCCTATCAGCGCGAACTTGAATGCAACCCATATCTCAAGCAATTGTTAAAAACAAAAGAAAAATAACCCTTTGAAAGCTATAAATTTAGCCTTTGCCTTTTAGACAAGAAAACTCAAGGGAACGTTTTCTAAAGCGGGTCATGACCTCCTCAAGAACCATGCGACAGAAGTCTTTTTGAACAAAATCGACATTCACATCAAAGACAATAAGATCTTTCAAATCTTTTTGCGTGTGAATTGTCTGTATACGGGTATAATCTTTAGCTGTTGTTGCGAGCCATAAATTGTGCATTTTAGCCTTTTGTATAAGGCTTTTTAAATTTTTATCGGTGAAAGAATAGTGGTCTGGATATATGTAAGTTTGCACCACATGACCAGACAATTCTTTAATAGATTTAAAAAACTTATCTGGATTGCCAATACCGGCAAATGCCAAAAATGATTTTCCTGAAACCTCATCAGAAGCACTGGCTTTAAGATGAGCACGATATAAAGGCTTTCCAGTACGCGAAACAAGAAAAGCAACATTATCAGGCGCATCGGAGTGACCAATCAATAAAACACTATCCATAAAAGAAAACTGCGTTTTTAATGGTACGCGCAAAGGTCCTGCTGGAAAGACAGCTCCATTACCAAAACCGCGCATCGCATCAACAACGAGTAACGCATAATCCATATAAAGACGGCGACTTTGAAATCCATCATCCATTAAAATAAGATTACATCCCTCTTGCTTAAGCCGTTGCGCCGCTGCATAACGATTAGGTGATACAGCTACAAAAGCATGCCGTGCAAGTAAAAGTGCCTCATCTCCAACATCGCGTGCATTGTCATATTTCTCATTTACAAGATGTACCCCTTTAACTGATCCACCATAACCACGAGATACAATACCAGGTACAAAACCAAGTTCTTTAGCCACCTTGGTAAAAGCAATAACAACCGGCGTTTTACCCGCACCACCACATGTAAAATTTCCAATACACAAAACAGGCAGATTAATCACGGGAGGCTGTCTTGCCATAAAACGACTTGAAAAATAACCATACCCCCATGAAACTGGGGCTAATACAAAACGCAAAAAGCTTTTATTTTTCCACCAAAAATGGGGGGCGCTAATATGCATATCTACCCTGACGTTGACGTAAACCTGTTTGTATTACAAGGGGGTGTAAAAATGGATCTAAAACCTTTAATGTGCGCTCAAGTGCACCTGCCATACCTGTCGCCACTTCATAAGCCTTATCAACCATTTCTTGTCGCAATGTTTCATTGGTTAAAAGCTTATACACCTGAATAGCAAGCTGTTTTGTATCTTGAACCATATATGCTGCATCATGCGTTAGAAATTGTTTGAACATCTCTTGAAAATTTGAAACATGGGGCCCTGTCAAAATAGCAGAGCCAAGCAAAGCCAATTCCAAGGGATTATGTCCACCGTTTCCACATAACGATTTACCAACGAAAGAAACTTGTGATAAGCGAAGAAAAAGTGCCATTTCTCCAATGGTATCTCCCCATAAAATATCGGTATTCATGTTTGGAACAGCATCTCTACTCCTACGAATAAAACTTAACCCCTTATTATCGCATTTTCTGATAAGATCTTCTGAACGTTCAGGATGACGAGGCACAATAATTGTTAATAAATCTGGCAAATAATTTTTAACAATCTTATGGACCTCAAAAGCAATCTCCTCTTCCCCTTCATGCGTTGAAACAGCTGCCCAAACTGGACGATTGCCGATAGCATTACGATAACGTGCAAGCAATGCTTGATTTTCAACCAGAAAAACATCAGCCTTGAGATTACCAGAAAACGTAACAGATTTTACGCCAAGTTTATGGTAATAAGCTACATCTCTTTCGTTTTGACCAATCGCCAAATCAATATCCTTAAAAATATGTTTGGCAAGAACGCGTCGTTTTTGCCAAGCTTTAAAAGAACGTTCAGACATATGGGCATTAACCAAAATCTGCGGAATACGCATTTTTGCAAGTTCTTTAATACGAAGGGGCCAAATTTCTGATTCACAAATCAAGACGAGATCAGGCTTCCAATGACTAATAAAACGGCGCACTGCAAAATCTAAATCCAAAGGAGCATATTGATGAATCAACCTATTACCAAAATGTTTTTTCACAAGAGTAGAAGATGTCACAGTCCCTGTTGTCATTAACACATTGATTTTCAATGATAAAATATAATTTACAAGTGGAAAAAGTGCAAGTGTTTCTCCAACACTTGCTGCATGCAACCAAACTAATGAACCTTGGGGGCGTACATAAGAACTTTTACCTAAACGCTCTTTTTTGCGACACCACTCTTCTTTTCCACGAATAGCACGAAAGAACAAATAAAAAGGAATAACAGGACATAAGCAAAAACCAATTATCCGATAGCTTAAAAGAGCCGTATGTGCCTTTAATTCTACCATTTAAAATCACCTCATCCAGCTATTTTAAGATATCTATATGCTTATTTTGTTAAAAAATTCATCAACACTAGTGGTTGCTTTCGTATTTTTTTAATATCATCCATATCTTAAATAAAAAACGCTTAACCTATGAGAAAATTCAATACATAAAGGACAAAAAATGCAATTTTATCACCATATTTTTTTTAAAACTTTCCTATAAAAATAACATATACACATTATTTAAATCTCTTTTAATGAAATTTTATCACTTCATTCTGCACCTTATAAAAATCTTACTCAAAAATAACAAAACTATTTTTCAATCAATTATAATTTTGAAAATATAAATGATAAATACCATACAACCTATGACATATTTTTTCAGCTCACTGAATAAATACTTCTTATAATTTTAGTGAGGCTTTGAATTGTACACGTTGGTATTTTAGAGAAAAAACTTATTTTTACATATGTTAGGTATTGTCAATTTTTCAAAAAATAATCCATATAGACATTACAACCTAATATAAATAAAATATGTTTAAAAGGAAGCTCAATCTCTATTATTTCATTTCAATAAAATGAATATGTCAAACAAATCTTTAAAAAAAACTTTTGAATGGTATAGCGTTCTCATTTTAAATTGTGATATCATCTCTTAAAGGTAATCCAGAAAAATCTAATCTTGTTTAATAGAGAATTTCTTAAAAGTCTTACAGCAATTTAAATAAGAGTTTTCAAAATTTTAAATCCTCTCTTTTCAGGAGGTTACATGATATCTTATTCCTTTTAAGATTGTATATAATCAACACAAAATGATTAACTTATAGATTGTAGTTTTAAACGAGTACCTAAGAAGCCCTTATGAGGTAAGTTAACTTTATAAATCTATTCAGTTTCTCTAAGTTTCTAATTTTGGTAAGTTTCTAACGACTTTTATGGTTTCTAAGCTTACAGAAATAACTCGTTGAAAAAATTCCAATAGATTAAGTAGGGAGTGCTAATAATCTCAATAGAGTAGTAATTAGTATCATTAATAATGCTACTCTTTTTGTTAATCTTAACGCATTAGTGTCTCAGACCCTATTCAAGAGCAAAGTGACTATTCACAATATAATCATACACTTCGAGTGATCGCTGTCATGATAATATTGCTGTTGTAAATAGGTTGATAGCACTATCTTGCATTTTTATTAAGCGCAAAGATGGTGGTGCAACAATGGATTTTACACCTTGCACGAACACTATTATGAAATGGGTTTGGGTGCTTTGAGAGATGTTTTATTAAGAAAACATATGAATTTTAAACAACAAGCATATTCTTTTTTACAACGTTCTATTTTACCCGAAGAAAGTACCTATGAAAAGGACGACTAAACAAAAGCATGCAGCAATCTACAAGCTATAATAACCAAATATTCAAGCTTTATTCTGCATCGCCTAACTCAGCATCAAGAAACTGATGCAAATCTACAATATAATAACGTTGTAATGCATTATCTACACTGCTTTGCGCTTTTGCCTGCCATGCTTCTTGAGCGGATTTATAATCTGAGAAAATACCAACCACATCTAAATCATCAGGATTCTTGAATTGATTACTATTAAGATTTTTTAATTCCCCACCAAATACAAGATGTAAATATTGTTTTTTTTCGTTGGTTTCAGTCATATGTGCCTCTATATTATTTAGATTATTTTAGCATGCTTTTACGTGATTAAACTAACTTTGTTTGACGAACAACATCTATCATATCTTGACAGCAATTATTTTTACCAGCAATTAAAAGTCCATATTGGTAAGGTTCAATTCCATAAGATAGTAAAGAGGCATCAAGCGATAAAAAACACCCTCCACACTCCTGCAAAATAAGATCAGCAGCGGCAATATCCCATTCATGACAATTTGGACGAACTAATACGATATCAATTTCATCTTGAGCAACAAGAACAATACGATAAGCAAGAGAAGGAAGATAATGGTAAAGACTGACTTGATTGAGAAAATCATCTGGTAATTTTTGTGCGAGCGATTTATCAAGTGAAATTTTATATTTTCGATGAACCTGAAAGGCTAAACGAGGAAGTTTTATCCCATTTAATGTTGCCCCTCCACCCGTTACAGCTGCATAAACATCCCCTTGAGCCGGACATTGTAGAACACCCACAATAGGACGCCCATTCTCAATAATGGCAACCGAAATACACCAATAAGGACTGCCAGAAAGAAAACCACGCGTTCCATCAATAGGATCAACAACAAAAGAGCGCTCATAATAATCTTGTTTTTCTCGATTATCTTTTGTTTCTTCTGAAATCCATCCATAATTTGGACGTGCCCCTAGAAGCTTCTCTTTCAAGAAATGATCAACAGCAAAATCTGCTTCACTGACTGGGGAATTACCTTCTTTAATCCAGACATCCAACGTGCATCCAAAATACCGCATTGCTAAATCTCCTGCTTCTCGACAAACGTCACGCAAAAGATTTAAATCAGAAGAATGATGCGTATTATTTTCCTGCAAGTGTCATCCCTTCAACTAACAATGTTGGAGCAGCGGTACTATAACGCCGATCAATATCATTGGCAGGTGTTAAATGCGCTAACATATGGAGCAAATTAGAACCTAGCGTTACTTCACTCACCGGATAAGTAATTTCACCATTTTCAATCCAAAAACCGGAAGCCCCACGACTATACTGACCAGTAATAAAATCAATGCCATGACCGAATAATTCGGTTACATAAAATCCATTTCGCAAATCTTTTATCATATCGCAAGGCGATACTAAACCCGGTTCAATAGCAAAATTTGTACTGGTCGGCTGCACCAATGATGCCGAACGCACACCGTGTCCATTTGTTTTAAGTCCCAATTCTCGTGCTGTAGATGATGAAAGAAGCCAATTTTTTAAAATACCATTTTCAATAATATTGAGTGTTTGCCCCTCTACCCCTTCTCCATCAAAAGGATGAGAAGCATTTCCACGTAATCGCAAAGGTTGATCGGTTACATTAACATTAGGCTTCATCACTTCCTTGCCTAGAAAATTCTGTAAAAGACTCGTTTTACGAGCCACAGAAGCTCCATTGACCATAGATGCGATATGCCCTGCAATTCCACGAGCCGTACGCGGATTAAAAATAACATCAACGCCCCCAGTTGCCGCACGAACTGCACCCAAACGTCGAACAGCACCAAGCCCTGCATTCTTTCCCACAGTTTCTGCTGCCTCTAAATCAGAAAAATGTAAGGCTGTTGTATAATCATAATCTCGCTCCATCTGTGTTCCTTCTCCGGCAAGAGCACTACAAGAACGTGAAAAACAACTGGAACGATAGGCTTCACAAAAACCATCGCTGGTCACAAGAATAAACCCACTACGGCCATAAGCTGTTGCAGCGCCACCAGAATTGCTTACACCTTTAACATCAAGAGCTGCTGCCTCCGTTTTTAAAGCATCTTCTGTTAAAAAATGACTGCTGGGTACAAAATCATCAAAAAGATCAAGATCTTTAGGATACTTAACCAAACACTCTTTATCTGCCAAACCTTCAAATAAACTATCGGGAGAAGCTTTAGCCATCGCAACAGCACGTTCCGCAAGTTCTTGCGGATAAGATCCTAAATTAGCAGAAACACTTGCTACTTTTTTTCCAACAAAAACCCTTAGAGTAAAATCATTGCTCTCTGCTGCTTCTGTCGATTCGACTTTCCCAAAACGAACTGATACACTGGTAGAATGAGTATGAACAATAACAGCATCAGCAGCATCTGCCCCAGAACGCCTTGCTGCTTCAACCAACGAAACAGCTTTCTCAATCTGGTTTTTGTCAGTCATTATAGACTCCCTAAAATATTTTATTATTTACATTGATAAGCATTCTGACAAATTTATACAAATCAGAATATAACTCTTGTGTGTTTATTCATAAGATTATGCACATTTCATGCATTCTTTTTCTCTTAATGCATTAAATCATTTTCCTTTTAGCTTCTTTATGAAAAGATGTAATATGCCGTAAAATCTCTTTCGTTTCAAGATTTCTCATAGGATCTTATCATTTTAGAAGCCAAATCTATACTGACAATCAAAACAACTGAAAACTTGGCAATCAACAAAAGACCTAGCAATAACACTTGAATTTCAGTCAAGATCCTCAAAAATTCAAAAAGCATAAAATGATCTAAATCACAGGTTTTTCTTCCTCTGGGTAGTAAAAAACTTACCTCATATCTTTCCTATAGCATTCTTTAATTTCCAAGCAAGAATCAAGAAAATGCCTTATATTTGTATACACTTCTTTGCTTCTATAAACTCTCTCATAATGAGACGGCACTCTTGTAAATGAAACAAAACTTAAACAGAGTAAAAAATATTTCCTTCCATTATGGTTTCAACAAAATGAGCAGTCATAAACTTCTTTACCCTAATGGACGTAATATCATAAAGAACTCATTTTTATATTTAAAAGTAATCAAAGAAATTATCTTGTAAGCTTTCAAATGCAAAAAATATTGCAACATTAGAAACAGGCAAATATCATGACAATATCGGCCTACATCATAAGAGAAGTAATAAACTTCTGAAACTTTCTCATTTTCAATGAAGAGAGCATCTTATAAGCTTTTATATATAAAAAAATTCAATGAATTTCATAAGATCTTTGGTGCAAAATTAATTTTCTCAGATGATTTGACTCGATTTCAACAGCTAACTAAAAAATGCTCCGTAGCTCATTGGTTTGCCGTATACTCATAACTGATTCCATTCTAATAATAAGTTATAATTTCTGCACCTTTTTTTAAGGTATTAACTTCTTTATAAATGCACCCCCTTACAAAATGCTTTTGTTTTCAGTAAGAGCACGTCTACTCATTTCAATCATTGCATCCCGAAGATGTAACTTAATTTTTGATCCAATAATCATTCCAAATAAAGGAGCAAGTAAACCAGACATGGTTACAGTATGACGAATTTTGTTATTTGAAGAACCAGTTTTTGTTGAACAAATATATTCATGATTAAAACTCATACGTGTAAAAGGAAGTTTAGCATAATCAGAAAAACAAACATTTTTTATAACTTTATCAAGTGTAAAAGTTACTGTAGGTCCTTTTTTAGGTTTCATTTGCCCTACAGCTCCTACTTTAAAAGCACCAGAAAGTTCTACCCACTCAAGTTCACTATCCCAGCAAGGCCATGATGCCACATCTTCCCATATAGCCCAAATTTGCTCAGCACTTGCTTCTGTACTAATCTCTTCACTATATATCCAATTAAACATGATAATCTCCCCCTTTTTACAAATTACTTATCTTTAGTGATAAAGAATAATATAAAAAAGTATCCTTAAAGCTGCACAACGATAAGATACTTAATACTCTCAGATTTACTTAATATGTAATGATTAAATCAACAAGCGATATTACTAAACTAAACACACAAATATTCAGGATAAATGAACAATATTTTCAATACTAAACAAAATATCTTTTTTAAGTTTAGACAATAACAAAAAATAGAAGTTACGCACCATATAAGATATCAATGCAGACCGCATAGCTTAAAGCTTTCAACTGCTGATGAAATGTGATGATTAAGGTATAGCAGAAAGAAATTAGACAAAAAAGATCATAAATATTATCGAGGATATATATCCTATTGGAGAAAAACATCCTTCTGTAGTAAAGCTAATAAAAATTCATCAATTCCTTTAACATTAGAATCTTTTATTGATTTTCTGCTTAACCTTTTAAAAACCATATAAAATGAAGAAAACTGTGTAAAAGCATTTTTTCATTCTACCCGATAAAAACAAGAACTTTCTCAAGATGTAAGCGATCGTAATTTATAGAGACGTATTGCTGTCTCACCATAAAAGCGCTCATCGTCTAGATAAAAGACGTCAGGTAAATGAATCATTGTATCTTTCTTTTCTTCAAGTATGAAGAGTGTATCAGCTTTTGCCCACCCTCCTCGCAAAGCTTCTACAAAAGCGCGTTCACCTAAACAACGGCTATAAGGAGGATCAGCGCAGATAACATCAAATGGAAGCATTGTTCCAATATTACCAAGTTTGGTTGCATCTCGACGCAAAATCCGCCCTATCGACTGTAATTCAAGGGCTTCTATATTTTTTTGAAGCACCCCACGCCCCTCAACCGAGTTTTCAACAAAAACAGCAGCCTTTGCTCCACGTGAAAGTGCTTCGATGCCTAAAGCACCCGTACCAGCAAAAAGATCAAGAATGCGTTTATTGGTCCAAAATTGTTCTTCACGGCTAGAAAGAATATTAAAAAGGCTTTCACGTGTACGATCACTCGTTGGGCGAATCGACTGATTAACAGGCGAAAACAAAACACGCCCAGCAAATTTACCGCCTATGATCCGCACGGAAACCTCCAAATCTCTTCGAAGTTTTTGCACCGTCCCTATGTGGTTTAGATTTCTTCATAGCACCACCAAACGACTTTACCTTTTTCTTTCTCTCAAAAGAATGCTCATCATGACCACCTTTTATCATTTTCTCTTTATCATTTAAAAAGCGATCTTTCTTACCAAAGAGAGGCGTCTCGTCATAAGATATTTTGCCACGTTTTTGAACAAAACTTTCCCTCTTCTCTTTGTGTGATGGACTTTCTTTTAGCTTTTCCTTGCCTCGATGAAAGGACTTTCTACCATCCAAATCGCTCTTATGATCATGCGATTTCTCCTCACTATAGGAAGGCTTTCTACGTGCACTTTGCGGACGTGCACCAGGAGCCATCCAAACATTAGCTCGGCGAGAACGTGGTAGAAAACGCTCTGCTTTTCCTTCTTCACTTTTCTCCTTCTTTACATTCTCATGAGACTTTGTACTTAATCGTGCGCGACTATGTTCAACAGAACCATCTCTTGGTCGGCGTCGTATCGCCCTTTCACTTGAGAAAACCCAACCATCATTTGCAACAGAAAGATCTTTCTGGCTTTGCTTTTCTGCAACAACTGCAGAATTTGAAAATGGTTTAAGAATAGGAGCATCAAAATCTGCATTGGCTTGCATAATCAAACGCTCCCCCAACTGATCTCGTAACATCCGCCCTTTTAACTCTTGCACGGCTCCTTCTTCTAAATCAGAGAGATGAAATGGACCATAAGATACACGTATTAATCGATTAACTGATAATCCCAATGCCCCTAAAACATTCTTTATTTCACGATTTTTTCCTTCTCGCAAAGCAACAGAAAGCCATATATTCGACCCTTGTTCGCGTTCAATTGATGCTTCAATTGAACCATAGAAAATACCATTAATCGCAATACCATTTTTAAGGTTATCCAACGCGCTCTGCTTTACTCTTCCATGAGCACGGACACGATATTTGCGGACCCACCCCGTTACAGGAAGCTCTAATACGCGCGCTAAGCCACCATCATTGGTTAAAAGCAAAAGGCCTTCCGTGTTAATGTCAAGCCTTCCAACAGAAAGAACTCGCGGCATTCCTTTTGGTAAATTACTAAAGACTGTAGGTCTACCTTCAGGATCACGGTTCGTGGTAACAAGGCCTGCTGGCTTATGGTAAAGCCATAAACGCGTTCGTTCTATAGGAGGTAAAGGTTTGCCGTCAACTTTAATAACATCAGAGCGACTAACATTAAAAGCAGGCGTTGTCACAACTGCACCATTCACAGAAACACGACCTGCAACAATCATCATTTCTGCATCTCGACGCGAAGCAACACCAGCACGCGCTAACCTTTTAGCAATCCGTTCACTCTCATTATTTTCATTCATTTGCGTTTCAAACCAATCTTTGCAAGTATGTTCAGAAAACTATTCACATGCACCATACCGCTCATTCTGAAAGAGGAAGTAGCATAATCATTTATCATTTTCTATCCTTTAACGACAATAATGTATCTGCCGACTTGCAAGTTTTTTTAAACACTTAAAAAATAGAGGTATTCTTTTCATTATAAAAGCGTAATAAATTATTTATTCCATAGCATTCCCTATCGAAAAACCTTTAGATTTTCTATACCTTCAGTAGAAAGAATATTATGACTTTGACGCCCATGGAAATAGCCCTTTTAGAAGCACAATGGGCTGCAAAAAAAGATGAGGTTCCCGTAGGTGCTGTCATTATACGCGGAAAGGCTATCATTGCACGCGCTGGTAACTTTATCAAATCTGCATATGACCCTACAGGACACGCAGAAATACGCGCAATCCGTATGGCTTGCGAAAGATTGCAAAGCGAAAGGCTTCCAGATTGCGATCTTTATGTAACACTTGAGCCTTGTGCTATGTGTGCCGCTGCCATTTCATTTGCACGCATACGACGTCTCTATTACGCAACAAATGATCCCAAAGGGGGAGCTATAGAAAATGGTCCACGCTTTTATCAGCAACCAACCTGTCATCACAAACCGGAGATTTATTCTGGTTTTAAAGAAAAAGAAGCTGCTCAATTACTTAAAGATTTTTTTGTACAAAAGCGATACTAAAAACAATTCTTCTTCCATAACTTTCACTCTTTAAAAAATTATCCTACTTCTCAAAAAAGACTATTAATTCTTCTGATATATATAGCAAAAGCTATTTTGAAACACTTTTTCTCTCACACTCTTTTAATACTGCATATTGCATCTATTACACAATACATTGATTTATAATGATAAATTATCATTTTTCAACTTGAATCATAACCCCGAATATCGTAAGATTTTCTCATCATAAATCATCTCATATTGATTCAAGTGAGAATCATTTGCTCACACGTGTCACAAGCGAGGCTTATGTGTAGGAAAAAATTGCATAAAAAAGGAATAAAAATGCCTCTTCTGAACCGTTCAAGTGCCAAAGGCTGTAGCAACACCCACGAGCTGGAAAATATAAGGCTTATTTCTTTATAAGAATAAAGATGGTTAGAGCACTATCGATTCTACGTTATACTATCTACATGAGCAATGTTGTAAAATAAGCTTAAGAAATGTTTCTTGTTAGGAAACGCATAAGGACTCTCTCGATGTTGTTGTCATATTACTATTTCATGAGAATAACACCCCTCCTACAGCAGCATTATAACTGTGCGCGAATGAGAGCTTGGTATCATAAGTGATCGGAAAAATACTTTACTTTAAATATTTTGTCTTTCCCCTATCGACCAATAGGTGCGGTTTTTGCTGGTTGGCGATAACTTAAAGGTGGTTCAGTGAGATAACGACGGTATTTTGAACTTCCAACTTGTGCTCTCTGACGACGTAAATATTCCTGTCGTTGCTTCGCATTCAACTGTGAAGAGTTTTCTGAACCAACGCCATTAACTGACGATCCTTTGTGAGGAAAAGGAGTATTTCCTTGATGCTTCTTCGATGCTGCCATTTCATTGACAGATCTATCCTGTTGTGGTACCGGCAAAAATCTGCGTGAACTAGGGCTTGGTATTATAAGTTTTGGATGAGGTTTCATAACAATCTGGCTGCTATTATTTGTTGGTGTCAATGAAGTAATATTAGCAACATCTTCAAAAAACTGTATCGAAACTGGTTTATTGGTACCATAGGTAGGCGCATTACATCCCGTTAAAACAAAGCATATACCCAAAATTCCTATTGGAAATATTTTTACTTCACATTTTCTCACTGCTTATCCCATTTCCTAAGTATATGGCTGATTAATATTCCCGTTATTTATGAGAGAACGGTCCATATACAAATTTCCCCCCCTGCAGATAAAACAACGGAATTTATTTCGTACCACAAAAAACTATATTCATCAATACGAGAAATATACTTGCATTTCTTTCCCTTGATTTAAAGTTTTAAATCTTACCAAGAATCAGTAGTTCCCTCAAAGCAGCAGCATCACGGGCAGATACATCGGGATAAGCTAGATCACTCCCAACATCTTGTGTATAACGCCATGATCGAGCACATTTTTTTCCCAACGCCTTCTTTGGATATACACCAACACCTTCAACATCATTCAAAGTAAAAGCATCGGAAGGCATTGTATCTTGCGTAATTGTTAGAGCACTGGTAATACAGATCTCCGCCATATCCACATTTTCTAATGCCTCTCGTAAAACCGGATTGGAAATAAAAACAATAGGCGCTGCTTCCAAAGAGGATCCAATACGCTTATTAGCACGTTCAAGCTCTAAAGCACCTGTCACAACTTTACGGACCTGCCGAATTTTTTTCCAACGCTCAGCCAAAGATTGGTTTTGCCATTTTTCTGGTACAGAGCGAAATTGTTCCAAATGCACCGATTGGCTTTCTGGATAACGCTCTAACCAAGCTTCCTCCATTGTAAAAGGCAACATTGGAGCAAGCCATGTTACCATACGCTCAAAAATCTCACGGACAACCTGCAAGGAAGCCTTGCGTTTTTTTGATGAAGGCGCATCACAATAAAGAGAATCCTTGCGGATATCAAAATAAAATGCCGATAACTCAATGATTGAAAAATCCAATAATGCACGCATAATCTTTTTAAAATCAAATTCATCATAAGCGCGATTAATTAATTGATCAAGTTCAAAAAGCCTATGCAATATAAATCTTTCAAGATCCGGCAGTGCACCATAAGATATTTCTTCTCCATCATCATGTGCTAAAGTTCCAAGCATCCAACGAATTGCATTGCGTAGTTTACGATATGAATCCACATTTGTTTGAAGTATTTTTTTGCCTAAACGCTGATCTTCCCAATAATCAGTTGTCATAACCCAGAGACGAAAAATATCAGCTCCAGATGTTTTAATGATCTCTTGCGGAACAACCGTATTGCCTAAAGATTTAGACATTTTCTTACCATTCTCATCCAAAGTAAAACCGTGTGTGATCACGGCTTTATAGGGAGAACAAGCACGCGTACCACAGCTTTCCAAAAGAGAAGATTGGAACCATCCGCGATGTTGATCTGAACCTTCAAAATAAACATCAGCAGGCCATTTCAAATCAGCCCGATCTTCTAACACAAAGCTATGGCTTGCTCCAGAATCAAACCAAACATCCAAAATATCATAAACCTGTATCCAAGGCTCATGTGCACGCTCACCTAAAAAACGTTCACGTGCTCCTTCAGCAAACCATGCATCTGCCCCTTCTGCTTCAAAAGCCCGTAAAATACGCTCGTTCACACCTTCATCTTTTAGAATAACACCATCCTCATTCGCAAAAATACAAATAGGAACTCCCCAAGAACGCTGACGAGAAAGAACCCAATCAGGACGATCTTCTATCATAGAGGCTAGGCGGTTTTGCCCAGAAGGTGGTACAAAACGCGTTTTTGAAACAGCCTCCAAAGCCCGACTGCGTAAAGTTGAACCATCCCCAAGATCTTTATCCATTGAAATAAACCATTGCGGTGTATTGCGAAAAATAACGGGTTTTTTCGAACGCCAACTATGGGGATAGGAATGCTTTAAACGCCCCCGTGCAAACAATCGATCTGCTTTAATTAAAGCGTTAATGACCTCTTTATTGGCATCACCCATTTTTCCATTATCATCAATAACACGTGCAGGTCCTCCTTCACGATCTGGTCCTAAGCCTGGAACATCTTTCGTATAGAACCCTGCATCATCAACAGGAAACGGTATAGATGAATCAATCCCCGCCTGCTCCAGTAAAGACTTATAATCATTCCAAATTTCAAAGTCCTCACGCCCATGGCTTGGTGCTGTATGGACAAAACCCGTACCAGCACTCTCTGTTACATGCGAACCATCAAGCAATGGAATTTTATAATTATACCCTCCAGCTAAACCTTTGAGTGGATGAGAAAGAACAAGAGCTTTCAATTCTTCAGAAGAAATAACACGCAAATGCTTCAAAACAAGTTTGGCTTTTTCTGCACAACTCATCGCTAAAGCGTCTGCAAAGAGAAGCTTTTCTCCCACTTGAGGACCAAAATCATTTTCAGCACTTTCAACTTCGTAAATACTATAAGAAATTTGCGAAGAATAACTCACTGCACGATTGCTTGGAATTGTCCACGGTGTTGTTGTCCAAATGACGACATGAGCACCATATAAATCATCAGAATTTGCTTCAAAAACAGGAAACTTAACCCAAAGCACCTCTGATTCATGATCATGATATTCAATCTCAGCCTCTGCCAAAGCCGTACGTTCCACAACAGACCACATCACCGGCTTGGAACCACGATAAATCTGATCTGACATAGCAAATTTTATCAATTCACTAGCAATACGTGCTTCTGCATGAAAAGCCATTGTAGTGTAAGGCGTGTTAAAATCTCCCACAACACCAAGGCGTTTAAATTCTTCGCTTTGAACGGTTACCCAATGTTGTGCAAATTCACGGCATTCTTGACGAAACTCGTTAAGAAGTACCTCGTCCTTATTTTTTCCTTGTGCGCGATATTTTTCTTCAATTTTCCATTCAATTGGAAGCCCATGGCAATCCCAACCAGGAACATAATTTGCATTAAAACCGCGCATTTGAAATGAACGAACAACCACATCTTTTAGAACTTTATTTAAAGCATGCCCGATATGAATATGGCCATTTGCATAAGGTGGACCATCATGAAGAATATAAAATGGACGATCTTTTGCTTGTTGGCGCAATTGCGCATAAAGCCCTATATTTTCCCAATGCGCCATCAATTCAAGTTCTTTTTGCGGAAGACCTGCACGCATGGGAAAATTTGTCTGTGGGAGATAAAGAGTTTTTGAATAATCTATTGTTTCATTTTTCACAGTCATTGTGAAATATTCCTGTCCACTTTTACGAGTTTACTTTTGCATAACTTCCCTGAACCCTGCAACTCTGGTTTTTATCTATAGGGAAAGCCGAGCTTATCATTCGTATTAAGCAGCGATCAAGAAAATATATCATCACACTTTATGGGCTTTATCACGAAATTCACAAGAAAAGAAACCAAAAAGTGATCTTTAAAAAAATAAAGGCTCCACTGACAGTGGAGCCTTTTAGAAATTTACTCTTTAAAAAATTAGAATTTATAAGCTACACCAACACGGAAATCATTGGTTTTGTAGTTAATTTCAAGTTTTTCCTTTACAAATTTCTTTTTACCAAAATCAGAGTAACGATATTCTGCACGTACAATCACATTATCCAGAAGCGAGAAATCAACGCCACCACCAAGTGTGTAACCAATCATGGTTTTTGTTTCATCAGCTAAGTTCTTAGAAGAAACGACTCTTCCATCCTCATCCTTAACGGATACTGATATAGTGTCTTGGAATTGCCCATAAGCAATACCACCAGCAAGATAAGGCATAAAGCGATCAGCAGCAAAACCAATACGGACCCGTGTAGCACCACCCCAATTTTGCTTGAAAGTATGACTTAAAGTTTCAACTGCATCCTCTTGATCAAGACCAAGTTCAGAAGCCATCTTTTTTATTTGTTCTATACCATATACACTGGAATCGTTCTTATCCACCGCTTGTGTACTTTGTGCACCATGAGAACGAGAAGCATGTGGATTAGCACCATGCGCATGAGCGCCAGAGCCATGCCCACCTGCATGAGGTGCACCATGCGGATTAGCATTTCCGCTACCATGGGAAGAACTATGTTGACCTCCCTGTTGGGCTCCGCTTGTTCCATTGGAAGCTTTTGCTGATTCAGAGGATGATCCTGATCTCGCGAGTACAAGTGTCCCTCCGCTCGGTACTGTTTTTTCTACTACTGATGGTTGTGATGCAGGTTGTACCGATGTGGGTGCTTTTGCTGCTGGCTGTACTGCTGGTGTGGACACATTAGGTTTTACTGGTGCAGGCACTACTGATACAGTAGCTGATCGCGATTCTGACCGCACTGATGTTCCTGCTCCTGTTGTAAGGGGTGTCGATTTAGGTGCAGCTGGTTGTGATCCACCTACCGATGCCCCTTCTGTATCTGCTCTTCCCAATGAGGACGATGCCGATTGCACTGATCGGGAGGAGGCTGATTGTGCTACTGGCGATGCAGATGGCGTTTTTAAAACTTCTAGTTTTTTTACCTCCGCCACCACTGTTTTTCCTGCTGTTGCACTAACATCGCTAGACTTTCCAGTTGTTGCGGATTGACTTGATGGTGCTGCTCCTGCTTGTGACGATTGAACTGCAGTTACTGGTTGAGCTGCAGTTACTGGTTGAGCTGGTGCTTGACCGGATCGCGTTCCAGCAGATTTTTCTGAAGCGGATACTGCTGTTAGGGTCCCTCCTGTTGTAGCCCCTGCACCTGCAGATGTTCCTGCACCTGCGGATATTCCTGCGCTTGCAAGTGCTCCTGAGGCGCCTTTTTGTGTTTGTGTTCCTGTTGATATCACTGCTTGTGGTGCTTGAGGTGTTTGTAGGCTTGCGGATCTGCGGGATCTTACGACTGCATTTTCTACTGTAGTGTTATCAGCCGCACCTATAGTAATGGTCTTTGTGTGTTTTTTTCCAGATATCATTAAATCCGTATCGATACCAAAAATAAAGTTGTCACCGAGATCAATATTAGAACCTGCATAAAAACCACCTGCAAAACCTGAAAGTTTAGGAGAGAACTCTTTATCCAGTGGTAAACTCTTTTCTTGACCAACAAGAGCCATATCAGCTTTGCTCGAAAAACCACCCGCTTGGACACCTAAATAAAGACCTGTCCATGAAAAAGTAGGCGCGATAATGGTAGAAGAAGTCGATGATGCTGGCTGATGAGGAATCATAACATCAGCAGCTAGCGCTGTAGACGCTGAAATTAAAGAAAAAATAGAAGCCGTTATTAAACATTTTGTATTCATAAAGTCTCTCCAAATATCCAAAATGAAATGTATATAGAGCATCTTTTTTGAAAGATCTGTAGCAAAAATGACACACTCACAAAAAAATAAAGAATTTTTGAAAATAAGGCTTCTTAAACTTTTAATTCTACATTCAATGAGAATTTGTAAACTAAATTACACTAAAATAAAGTTGGATTCATTTTCATTAAATTTTCGCATAACTGTTAATGATAATATTCTTTATAAATTTCTTTTTACCGAAATCTGAATAACAGCATTCTGCATGCAATAAACTATTATCTGTTATTGCAAAATCAATGTCAGCGCAAACAGTGAAATCAAATATTACCTTTTTAAAAACCAGTCCCCATCAAAGTTTCATCTATTTACCAGCTGATCTACCTTTTGTGCTTTAGCAATAATATTTTGTATCTAAAATTAAGAAAAACAAAGGACTTATTCAAACTCTCGCAAAAAAACTTTTAGATTCTTTGCATAAACATCTTCATCACGCATCACTTTGATTTATAATGATAACTTATTGTTTTCATATTGAATGAAAAAACTAATACTGTAGGATTCTATCATTTCAAATCCATTTATCTTGAATCAATCAAAACCACTCGCTTGTACATAACAAGCGGGATGAGTGTGTGGATAAAAATTGTACAAGAAAGGAGTAAAAATGGTTCTTATGAATCGTCTTAATGCAAGGGCTGTCGCAACACCCACGAGCTGGAAAATATAATGATGGTACCGGCTTGCTTCTTCATAAGCGTAAAGATGGTAGTGCTCAATGGCTTTATCGTTATACCATTCATGGTCGGCGCTGTGAAATGGGCTTGGGTGCCTTGCGAGATGTTTCTTTAAAACAAGCCCGTGAATTGGCAACTGGGTGGCGCTCTGTTTTACGTGAGGGGCGTGACCCTATTAAAGAACGCAACAAACAAAAGCGTGAGGCAATGCGCAATCTCCATTATTTAAAAGATATTGCTCTAGATGCTTTTGAAAGCCGTAAAGCTGAATTAAAAAATGATGGTGAGTCTTGTAATTGGTTTTTACATTTACGCCTCCATATTCTCCCTAAATTAGGCTGTCTGCCCGTTTCAGAGATTACGCAACACGCTTGCCCCTATTTGGCATACAAAAGCTGGAACAGCTAATAGAGCTCTTATTCGTCTCAATCTTTGTCTCAAACATGCGGCTGCCTTAGGATTGAATGTTGATTTACAAGAAACAGAAAAAGCACGCGCTCTCTTAGGAAAACAACGCCATAAGGTCACTAATAGACCAGCCATGGATTGGAGAGAGGTTCCGGCTTTTTATAAAACACTCTGTGAAGCATCAACCATAACACAACTGGCTTTGCGTTTGCTTATTCTGACAGGTGTTCGTACCAATCCTTTACGTCATATTCATAAAGATCAAATTGATGGGGATATATGGACCATACCTGCTGAAAATATGAAAGGCAAGCGTGATACAACAAAAGAATTTCGCGTGCCTTTATCAACTGAAGCATTAGACATTTTAAAACAAGCACGATTGCTTTCTCGTAATGATTTCTTTTTTTCTGCTAAAGGTCGCGGTCCCCTCGCTGAGAAGTGTATGGCTCAATATATGAGAGACAATAAACTTGAAGCCTGCCCGCATGGTTTTCGCTCTAGTTTACGCGATTGGCTTGCTGAAACAACCGATGCCCCCTATGAGGTCGCTGAAACTATTCTAAGTCATACAGTTGGCGGCAAAGTAGAGCGTGCCTATCGTCGTACTGATTATCTAGAACAGCGCCGTGTTTATATGGATAAATGGGCGGCTTATGTCACGGGTCAATCTTAAGATATGGGGTGAATAACCCCATTATCTGTGGATAACTTTAGCTCTCTTCTCTCTCATTCTTTCTCAATAAGAGTCATAAATTATCACATTAGAAATTGTATGATAAAATATTGTTTTCTATAAATAAAATACCTTCAAAAATGAACCAAAATGTGGTTAATAAATGGTTATGATTTGTTGCCATTTTTTGAGAGTGAAAGGATTTTAGTATGACAGAAAATGATATTCTTTTGACAGATCGTGAAAGTGCAAAATTGCTTCATATGAGTGTCTCAACATTCCGCCGTCATGTTACCAATGGATCTCTCCCCAAACCCCTAAAATTGGGTTTTTTATCGCGTTGGTTACAATCGGATCTTTTGAATGTCATCGAGCAAGCAAAACAGCAACGTTATAACGACGCGGCATAAAAAGAAAACCTTGTCACGTAAGGATGGACAAGGCTTTCTCAAGCTCATCACTCTAGAGCTTTATTTGGTGTAAATTCAAAGCTTTCTCTGCTGAAGCAAGACCTAAGGTTTGCATTCAAGTTGTTCTGAATGCTTTTTACAATAAGGGCTATTTAAGCGTCTCTCAACACTTCGCTGAGGCATGACAGCACCAGGACGACATATGGGAAGGTTGTCTGATTTATGGTTCTCACACCAATCTTGTATTGTAAAGCTAGGGCGAAAACCTGATTGCGCCATACACATTTCAATACTGGCAAATTGATTCAAATCTAGCGCCACAACCTTATTAAGGTCCGGTACTCCACATTCTAAAAGTATTTTATTTCTCCATAATGCTGGAGAAAGTGAGGGAATTGAGTTAACACATCCAGTGATACTTAACAGAGCTATACAACTCAATAGTTTTAAGATTTTCTTCATTATTCCCCTCTTTCAATGGATTTATTTACAATAAAAAAGCTCATAAGCTTGTTTATATTTTCTGTCACCGCTTCATTAAAACAATGGTGAACAATATTGAGATGATGGATTGAGAAAACAATCCCGCCGTTCCAAGTGAAGGCACGGAGGGCGGATTGTTGATCATCACAAACAGTGCTTAAGGTTGGCATTCATCCGCATTTTTATATTTTTTACAAAACGGGCTGTTTAAGCGCTTTTCGACACTTCTCTGTGGGATGACAGCACCAGGCTGACAAATGGGGAGGTTTTCCTCTTTAAAAGTATAACACGGCTTCCCTCCCCCTTTATAACGGAATCCTGCTTGAATCATACATGTATAAGTTGTTGCTTTTGCATTGATGCTCTGCTTTCTATTTTCTGAATCAGGATCGATAAGACTCGGCATTCCACATTCTAATAAGGCTTTTCCTACCTCAGTAGAATCCGCACCTGACTTCTCCCACATACTCACGTATCCTGGAGCAGGTTTGTCAATGTTTTCAATGTCACATCCAGTAACCGTTAACAAAATGAGCAGGCTTAATAAATTAAACAACATTTTCATTTTTTGTTCCCTGTTCTCGTTGAATAAAGTTTGTTAAAACCAAATGAACCGTAATTCCATCTACACCCTCTTGTAAATGCTGCTTTTCTTCATCCGTTAAATAATGTGCGTGAGGAAACAATCGCGCCATTCCAAGTGAAGGCAAGGATAGCGGATTGTTAATCATCACAAACAGCAAAACTTAAGGCTGGCATTCAGGTGCATTTTTATACTTTTTACAAAAAGGGCTGTTTAAGCGCTTCTTGACACTGCGCTGTGGTATGACAGCACCTGGACGACAAATCGGCAAGTTTTTCTCTTTAAAAGTATA
>NZ_JBHILQ010000116.1:0-882 GCF_042193395.1 Bartonella sp. TT29SHDZB | reverse complement strand
GAAAAAGATATCAAAGCACACCTAAATCCTATAAAATATAGTAGGTACATTTGCGAAATATTTCCTTATACAGTCGAGTGAGTCACTAAGCCGAAATCAGTCTATATTGGTCGAATCGTCCAAAATAGCGAACAATGTTTCAAATAAAAGTTGTTTTGAAGCAAGTTCTGCGAAACATAAAATTTATTTCAAATATCTCGGCCTTCCAGTTAGACCGGAAGTTGGCACAAACTTCCTTATTTTAAATAGAACACCCTGTATATTATAGCATTTTTGAATTTATCATTAAAAATAAATATGAGTTTAATAACAGGATATTGTATCTAAGTTGTACCGTTTTTGAGTTACTTAACATTTTGTGATAAATTTGACGTTTTCAGAGCTCTACGCCATTTAGGATATCTTCAAAACGAAATCGCTTAGACTTGTACGGCTTACAGTTTTAGATTAAGGAAGGAATGTAGTAGTAATTTCATTATTTACTGTAAGCGAGACTTTGTAAAGTAAGTCGAATTCGACGTTTGCAAAATGCAATCATTCAAACAGGCATAACTTTTGTTTTTTAAATGGAACCACCTGTCGGCTAATACTTCAAATGATGCAAAATTAAATTTTCTTTCTACTGATACCAGGTTGTTGCCATCTGTTCTCAGCCGTTTTTAGGAAATTTGTGTTTTTCTGAAAATTTCAATAAATATGGCTATATCGCGTCAGCCTTAGTGCTTTTTCGTTTGTTTTTCCTCGTCTTGTCACACTAATGTCAGTTTATGGACATATTGTCCTGCAGAAATGAAATTAAATTTTGCGTCCGACAACAATACATACATCTATTTGAAAAACAAAAGTAAACGACGTTAAAAAAATTAATAATTTTAATTTGAA
>NZ_JBHILQ010000115.1:0-888 GCF_042193395.1 Bartonella sp. TT29SHDZB | reverse complement strand
TAAAGAGCAGATGAAGATAGTTCTTGAAGATGCCAATAAGTATACGGATGAGAAAGTTAGTAGTCTTGTCAATGATGCTGTTAACGAGTCGAAATCCTATACGGATATAAAGTTTGAGACATTGAATTATGCTATTCAGGATGTTCGGAAAGAAGCAAGACAAGCTGCTGCTATTGGTCTAGCGGTGTCCAACTTGCGTTACAATGATGCACCAGGAAAGTTAAGTGTTGCACTTGGTAGTGGTATATGGCTCAATCAGTCCGCATTTGCTCTTGGTGCTGGTTATACATCTGAAGATGGAAATATTCGCTCTAGTCTATCTGTGACAAGTTCCGGAGGGCGCTGGGGTGTAGGTGTAGGATTAAGCTTAACTCTAAATTAATAAAATTTACTACGATTATTTTCAAAAACGCTCCTGTCTATACAAGACAGGGGCGAAAAGAGTTACACGATTAAAAGAACGACTCCCACAAATAACAGTGCCAGCATTAATGTTGAAAATAAAGAAAGAGAAAAGGTGTGAAGAGTGGTGTGTTTTACGAAAATTTGACAGAAGTCGTGGAGGGGGGCTGGTTGGTGGTTGTTAGATGACAGTGAGCAGCAGATTAAGACAGTTTTTGATGATGTGAAAAAATATGTAGATAAATATTTTTCTGAATCCAAGGATAATGCGATGAGTAATGGTGTTAACGAGTCGAAATCCTAAACCGATATAAAATTTGAAACGTTTAGTTATGATATTAAGAGCGTACGGAAAGAGGCAAGGCAAGCAGCCGCCGTTGGTCTAGCAGTATCCAACCTACGTTACTTCGACGAGCCGGGATCTTTGAGTGTCTCATTTGGTAGCGGCACATGGCGTGGACAATCCGCATTTGCTCTTGGTGCTGG
>NZ_JBHILQ010000114.1:0-911 GCF_042193395.1 Bartonella sp. TT29SHDZB | reverse complement strand
GCCTATTAATAAAACAATCCCTGCCGAAATCAAGCGAGGAGACAGATGAAAAAGCGATTTATTATAACAGGAATGATCGCCCTTTTGGGAATGATAAATTTAACTCTAACGTCTAACTTTAGTTGGGGTTCTGGAACTCAAGGTTCAACTGTCCAAACTGCTCCCCCTGTTTTAAAAGAAGAGTATCTAAAAATTATTGAGTTGTTAAACCAACAAATTAAAGCAAACGAAGACCAGATCGAAAACACGAAAAAAGTCTATCAGTCTATAACAGGAAATAAACAAATAACGAGAGAAAATTTATCGAAATTTTTATTAGAATATTCGCCTTTTTACCCATCTACCCACAAAACATACACGGGTTTATATGGCAAAAACTTCAAAGCTTATGGGTATTTCGAACTGTTGATGACTCAAGTTAAAGGAGATGAGTGGAGAGCCCTCCTCCCGATCACACAACATAAGATAGTATACGATATACTTAATAAGCGTCTTGAATATAGTGGAATTATCGATAAAGCTGTAAGTTTGCAAACTTTCCAAGAGGCAGAGAACCGCTTTACACAAATTGCCGATTTCTTAAAAGATATAGATAAAACAAAAGATCTGAGAGAAGTTTTCGAGCTGCAAACACGTATCAGAAACATGTCAGCGGTACTCCAAAATGAATATACAAAGCTACAAATGGTCAGAAATTTAAGCAGTAATGAAGAGTTTCTTATCGAAATGCAAAAACGTATATTGTATAAAAGAGTTATGAACAATGCCCTCACAGATATGCCTCAAATAAGATTTTAGCCACTAAAGCTCTTTACAAGATTTGCTTTTTTTTCATGAAAACAAAAGCCACTGTAGAAGGTTCAGTACTATCTGAACAATTCAGAGAGGCACAAAGATTTTATCAAAGCCAA
>NZ_JBHILQ010000113.1:0-919 GCF_042193395.1 Bartonella sp. TT29SHDZB | reverse complement strand
GCAAAGTCAAAACTACCAAAGCTCCCAGAGCCAATCGAACTTGGTGTTGCAACACCTCCGGCGCTATTGAGTGTCTGTGCTAAGGCTGTGTTTAAATAGGTCTCACGAATTGTTTTATGGTTTTTCAATTTGGAGAAAAATTCATTTCCACAAAGCCCAATAATGCGTGAACGATCAGAAAACGCTCCCTTTGAAGCTTCAATCATCCTCATAATGACTTGATCAACATGGTCCGCAACATTGGTTGTCTCATTATTTAATTTAAAATCAATCGGCTTTGGTGGTGCGATTTCCCATTCCTTGTACCAATCGACAATAACAGAGCCATCAGCATCAAGGACAACACCTTGAACAGCGCCAAGTTGCATATTTTCCCATGTCAATTCTATTTCAGAAATCAGTTTCTTTTGTTTTCTGGCAATATATTTCATTGCTGTCTCTAACTGATCTTCTGTCCCAAATTCACGACGGTTCTGGATTTCTTCTGATTTTACGGTATCACTTTTGGCAATCCGTGTTGTTTTGAAAAACCGAAGATTACGACCCTCTCTATCACCTTCTGTCAAAGGTGCGCCACGTTCACTGGTTTGAATAAGCGAAAATGTATTATCACGCCGTTCAATACCAACCACTGTGGTACTGGTTTCAACTTCTTCAAAAAGATTAAGAGAGCTTACAAGACCAGGTTGAAACTCATAGTTTTCGATGGCTTTCATCATTGTGATGCTTGAGAAAGCATCATGTTTAAAAAAATTCATATCCATGTGTGCATTCTCCTATCGCAATAGAATGTTGTTATGGTCTTCGAGAGACTGAATGGCAGCACTTTTTTGTTCATCCGTGATGGCATCTGGCCATAGCAGTTCAGAAGCTTTTACAGTGCATAAGCGTGCTGTAATCACGGCACGTTGATCTGCTT
>NZ_JBHILQ010000112.1:0-923 GCF_042193395.1 Bartonella sp. TT29SHDZB | reverse complement strand
GTTGTGGCTGCTTTTAAAGCTTTTTCTGTTTGCTTTTGTTGCTCTGCTTTTTTCCCAAGAGTAAAAGCTCTTGCTAATGCAATAAAAAAAGCGGCTAAAGCCGCGCCTGTTAGCATCAGATTTCTTTTCATCCATAAGATCATAGGCGGTGCTCCTGAAAGCGTTTAGCAACAAAGAAAATACCAGCACATGCGGCTAAAACCATGATAGTGGCGAGCGCCCATTGCACTGGACCATTGCCTGCTAATAAGCCTCCAAGCCCTGAAAAAGAACCAATAATCGGTGCAAGGGCTTCTGCTTTGAAAACCCCCGTTGGTGCTTGCGTTTCTACTGTTTGATAATTGGAGGAAACATAAGCCCCTTTTGCCCATAGCCCTGTTTCTGCTGCACGCCGGTGTGCGAGACCTTCAAGACGCTTCCCGCCTGCTTTGGTCCATTTCTGTAGCTCGGCAGGGACAGCTTCATATTCACCTTGATTGAGCTTTTTTAACAGTGTCGAGTTACAAAAGGCTGTTGTTCCTACATTATAGCAAAAAGAGACTAACGCCGCGAATTGTTCATCCGTTAATGAAACTGTAACAGCGCGTTCAACAGCATTTTCAAATTGTCTTAAGTCTTGGCAAAGAAGTTCTTCTGCTTGCTTTTCAGTGATTGTCATGCCTTCGTAAATAAAAGGTTTTCCAGCACTGTTTGTATGTCCATAACCTATTGTCCACACCCCAATGGCATCTTTATAGGCGTTCAAACGCAAACCTTCCCATTGTTTGATCAGTGCAAGTCCCTCTAATGATATTTTTCGCATATGCTTCTCCATAAAAAAAGCTCCGCAAAAAGCAGAGCTGGATTAAAAAAATTGACATCTTTCTCATTCGGAAAGATAGCTTGGTTAAGCTTCATGTCGCTTTTTCATTGGAACAAAAGAA
>NZ_JBHILQ010000111.1:0-936 GCF_042193395.1 Bartonella sp. TT29SHDZB | reverse complement strand
ATGAAATTGATAGCCTTTATTGTCTTTATGTTTGTAATAGATTTTTCCCGTTGCGTGGACGCCATAGAGAATAGCTTTTCACACCTCAAAAAGTGGATAACAAAAAGTTAAATATCAAATCTCTCCTTTAAAAATATGATGAAACAAGAATTTACACAAACATTGTTTGCGTGGATGGGTGGTAAACACTATCTGCGTAAGAAAATTATACCGATTTTAAATAGTATTGACCATGAAACCTATGTTGAACCGTTTTTAGGTTCTGGTGTTATTTTTCTAAATAAAAGACCAGCAAAATATTCCGTGATTAATGATCTGAATGGAGAGATCACGAATCTGTTTCAATGCGTTCAAAATGACTTTGATGATTTAGCCAAACGACTAGAATGGTTTGTTTGTTCAAGACAGTTGTTTTTTGAACTTGCGGCGATTGAACCAGAAAGCCTTTCCAAAGTTGAAAGAGCTGCTCGCTTTTTGTTTCTCCAACGTTGTGTGATGTATGGGAAAAAAGATTATGTCTCTTTTAGTTTTGGAAGGAAAAGAACGGCAGAGTTTAATCCCGAAAAGCTGTTATCAAGGATGCGACGTGTTAGACAGAAGCTTCTTGATACGACGATCTTAAATTTATCGTGGGAACGGGTTATCGAGCTATTTGATGCACCCGACAGTTTATTTTACCTAGACCCGCCTTATCTTGTGAAGAAGAAGTGTTACAGCTCTGGGAATTTTGTTGAAGATGATTTTGTGAGTATGGCAAAAGTTCTCAAAAGCATACAAGGCAAATTTGTCTTGAGTCTCAATGATTGTGATGCGGTTCGAGAGATCTTTAAGGATTTTGACTTTTTAGAATTAGAGACCATTTGGACAGCAGGTACGGCAAAAAAACCACCCCGAAAAGAACTCTTGATTCGTAATAATTGAAGAAAATCATAAAAA
>NZ_JBHILQ010000110.1:0-944 GCF_042193395.1 Bartonella sp. TT29SHDZB | reverse complement strand
TTCATGATGCGTGACATCATCTTTAAGCCTTGATAGGTCTCTATCATCTCGTGAAGGAGCTGTTGTTCTTTTTCTGTAAGATCTTTATCTTTGCTGCTTCGTTTCTTGACCATCTTTCCAACCACATAAATGGGCTCCCTGCTTGTTATGCTTCAAAATATCTCTTGCAAGGTTGGAACTGATGACCGCAACATCCTGATTATCCAAATAAATGGGCAACCAGCCACCACAAGAAACAGACCTATTTGCCGCGCACCCAACGAGAAAGTTCAGAGCGCACACCAGCATCACTTTTTTGATTAACTTCATTTTCTACCTCAAGCCGCGTTGTTGCTGTCTTTAAAGCATTCTCTGTTTGCTTTTGCCGTTCGCTTTGCTTGCCAAGCTGAAACGCCTTGGCTAAAGCCATAAAAAAAACGGCTAAAGCCGCTGTAAACATCAGAGAATATTTCTTTAGCCAAAAAATCATAAGCGTTGCTCCCGAAACCGCTTGGCGACAATCACTATGCCCGTTACAGCCGCTAAAACCATCATGCCTGCTAATGCCCATTGCACCGGTCCATTGCCTGCTAACAAGCCGCCAAAACCAGAACAAGACCCTATAATCGGGGCAAGTGCTTCTATTTTAAGAAGTCCGGTTGCCGTTTTCGTTTCTACCCTTTGATAATTCGAAGAGACATAAGACCCTTTTGCCCATAATCCTGCTTCTGCTGCTCGACGGTTGGCTAAACCAGCAAGAGGCTTCCCACCCACCTTATTCCATTTCTGTAACTCTAAGGGTACGGCTTCATAATCCCCTTGATTAAGCTTCTTCAACAAGGTTGACTTGCAAAAAGCAGCGGTTCCTACATTATAGCAAAACGAGACCAATGCCGCGAATTGGCAATCCGTTAACGAAACCGTAACCGATTCTTCTACCGTCTTCTCAAATTGCTTTAAGTCTT